>JAHJDO010000001.1 GCA_018812485.1 bacterium
CTCCATTGGAATAGCTACATTAAGCGATGCTATAATCCCTTACCTTGGGGGAGGTTTGCTTAATGTTCCAATGGAATTTCATGCGCCATTTATAGAGACTGCAAAGATGCCATTTATTGGAATTGCAAAATGGAAGATTGTAAATTTTGCAGCGGTACTTGGAATTGCAATCGGTTTTTTGAATCCTAAAACTAAATTTCCGCATTTTGGGCATGTTTTATTAAGTACGTGGGCATCCTTATTTGGTTTCACAGCGTTCGGCATAGCAAATTGGATTCCTTTACTTCCTTTTGTTTTTCTGTTTTTATTTCTCGCAGTTTGGATTCCATGTTGTGTGAGTGATATTGTATTTCCATTGTTGTTTGTGAGAAAAAAATGAAAGGCATTATTAAAATAGGACGAGTTGCAAGCATTGGTTTATTCGTAATTGGTGCTATTCTTTATCTGTTTTTTTCTACCTGTTCTCCTCTGCTTCATAATCATTCAGGCTGTGAATATAGCAACCACTGTTGCGATACGCACAGTGATTCTAACAGACATCATCCAGATTGTCCTGCCTGCAACTTTTTATTTGTAGCCGCTTTTTTTGATATACCAGAGATAGTTATTGTCCCTACTATTTCATATCATGTAGCCTTTGGAACATTTTTTGACTATCAACAACCGTACCAACAGTTATGTTATGACTGTCACTCCATCCGTGGACCTCCTATAATCTCTGTATAGGCTTTCTACGTCTGTCATAAAACTCTCCACGAATTACTTAACTTATACAGTAATGACGTTGAGTATGTTATCCACTACAATATGCAAATAGGAGTGACAAAATGCAATATTATAAAAAAGGATTTAGAAGAGTTTTAAACTGGATTCAAAGAATGAGAGGATTTTCACTGATTGAGCTTTTGGTTGTGACTGCGATTATCGCTATGCTTGCGTCAATGTTACTTCCAGCTCTTGCAAAAGCGAGGGAAGTAGCAAGAAAAGCCAAGTGTATTTCTAACCTGCGTCAGATTGGAATGGCTCTACATATGTATGCAGAGGATAATGGGGAGTATTTCCCTCATGTTCATCAGGGTCCCACATATACTGATACAGCAATGACATCAAGTCAAGAGTGGTGGGAATTTCTTGAGCCATATTCTAATGGTATATACGATTATATGAAGTGTCCTTCAGATCCTCATCGAGATGAAGCAGGTATCGAGAGCTATATATTTAATGGAATGTTTGCTTTTGGTAAAAAAATAGGACAGGTGAAGATGACAAGTGAGAGAATTATTGTTTCAGAAAGGGCAGATGAAGGTGGTGTTCTCACACATCAGGGCTATCCTGCATGGAAGACTCATGCTGAATGGCGAAGCAGTATAAAAGAAAATAGACATGGGGACGGTTCAAATTATCTCTTTGTTGATGGACATGTCAAATGGCATCGATTTGAAGAGACTATTGGGACAAGACCCAGTTGTGACATGCACTATGTTGCAGGATTTGATCATGGTGGAGCTTGGCAGGATATTGAATAACTAAAATTATCTTTGACTACATAAATAATCGTTCTAAAGTTGTACTAAATTATGACTAAACAGACCCACTAAATATATCCTATAAAGTTACAAATGTTCTTAATGTTCCGTAAGTTCCTTGTGCTATGTAACTATAGTAACATTTCTTCACTATTCAACACATTGGAGGTCACAATTTGTGACCAGTCAATCTTCCTCCTCTTTAGCCTCAAGTAGTTTTTCTTCAAATGCCTGCGTAACAAAAGAACTTAATTTTACCCATTTCTCTAAGAATAAAGAATATAATCAGAAGATTTTTAATTTTTTTATCAGGTCTTCAAGCCGTTCAGTCCCACGGCCACTTGTAGCGTCCTGTGTCGATACCCACTGACGGAGCTTATTAAGGGCAAGCTTATGTTCAATAGCATCACTACTGATTTCAACTCCACGTTTAAGACTGGCACACTTATCTGTTAGATAAAGTATGGCTCCAGCATTCAGACACGTAAAGTCAATACATGCCTCGTGCTCTATGCCTGCTAGCACCTGAACAAAGCGTACAGCTTCTTGATGTATATTCCCTAAATTTGCAATTTCTTCGTAGCTGACACGTCTTAAGCCTACATCTTCTGGATTTATGGCATAATCTCTTGTTTCATTTTTCAAAAATTCACACACAACCGTCTCTCCGAGTATAGAAAGTTCATCCATACCATGACCAGAAACAACATCCTTTCCATATACAACCATCCCACGTTCATAACCAATCTCACGCATAATTTCAGCAACAGGTTGCATCAGTTGTTCTGCATAGACTCCACGTAAGCCATAAGTTGGCCTGCACGGATTAGCCAGGGATGCGGCTATATTTAAGGTAGACCCAAAGCGGATCTGGCTGAGAATTCGTCCAAGAGCACCCGGATGTACCTTTGAGCTCATACCATTGAAAAGTCCTATTCCAGCAAGACAAATACTGCGTTCGACAGTTTCAATATCACATTCAACATCAATACCAACGGCTTCAAGTATATCTACAGTACCACAAGCTGAAGTAAGTGCCCTGGCACCATGTCTCCCCATTTTCACTCCACATGCAGCAGCAACAATGGCAGACGCACTACTTACATTGAAAGTTTTTAGTCTATCCATTCCTGTCCCTGAATTCTCAAAAAGAGGAACAGGTAAATCTGACGATGTATGAATAGTATCTAGTTCATCAATTGCAGCCCAGGCTCCGATAATTTCGTCTGTTGTTTCACCCTTGGCTACAAGAGCAGCGAGAAATGCACCCTGCTGCAAATCAGGTTGTTGATTTAACAAAACCTCCTTAAACATGGCGTAGCTCTCATCTCGGGATAAATTCTTACCCTCAATTAATTGCTGAATTTTTAAACCAAATTTTCTAATTCTTTCTGCCTCCATCTGTTTCTCCTCGTCTATGGATAAAGCAGTATTTTTATGCTTTTTCGTTGCTCAACTAATTTCAGAGCTCTCTCAAGTTCCCAGAGTGGCATTTTATGTGAAATAAGATCATTAACTTTCACTTTTTTATCTCCAAGAAACCCAAGGGCCTCTTGACCATGACGATAACTACATCCATAAGCGCCTACAAGGGTTTGTTCATGATAATGAAGTTGATTGAAATTAATTTGAAATTCTGTCCTGTCAGGAGCAAGTCCAGAAAAGATTACAAGACGGCCTCTGGGATTAAGATAGGAAAGTGCCTGGCAGTAAGCATTGGCAGAGCCTACAGCCACAATACAGACATCAAAGCCCGTCTCTGGGGGTTCCTCAAAACCATTGGCAAAGGAACGTCTATGATTATCTGGCTCAATTACAAAGGGAGTTGCATTTAGTGCTATGGCAGCACGAAAAAGTAATAGTCCTGCTGGTCCTGCGCCCCATATCCCGATTGTCTCTCCCTTCTTAAGTCGGGAAAGTTCAAGTGCGTTAAGACAACATGAAAGTGGCTCGGCAAATACAGCTTCCTCATCCGGTAGATTGTCAGGAATAGGAATGATGCTTTTTGCTGGAGAAAGTACATACTCTGCAAATCCACCGTTACGGTGAAATCCCATTATTTTCATCTTTTCACATAGATTTTCTGCGCCTGCTTTACAAGGGTTACATTTACCGCAAGCTGTACCTGGGTATATATAAACACGCTGACCTTGTGATAATCCTGAAACGTTAGGACCAATTTTAAAGATTTTACCAACAACTTCCTCTCCTGGTACACACGGCAGCACCAGATCTCTGTGACCCACTCTAATCAACTTTAGATCAGTACGGCAAAGACCCGCGATTTTAACATGCACCAGAACTTCACCGGTCTTGGGATAAGGTATGTTAATATTTTTAATTTTGAATGATCCTACTTCTTCAACTATTATTGCTTTCATACATTTCTTCATAAGAGTAATCTCCAAATAAAAAAAGCCCCGATGGACCGCCTATAGTCCTTCGGAACCTTTTACCATTAAATTCCCTAGCAAATCATATTGTTTCAGGCAGGTCTTCTGGCTTACGAATCCTCCTACTTGTTACGCCTTCCCATCCAAATTTTATAAAGATAGTGGTTTGTGTAACTTTCGTCCTCGCACACAGCAGCGGGACTGCTTCCGCTTTTACCTCGTAAAATTCACTTTGTGAATCATCAGGATTTACGGAATTCCCTATTAATCCTCTAAGAGGAACCTGTACACTTAAAATTTAAAAGAACAAATATGTATTATCCTACTCACATCAATCTATGTGTCTATAACAAATTTGCATAATTTTTGCAATATTTTGCTATTTTACCACTACTTTTTTCTCAAAGCAAGATTTTGTCGGCTGAGTTTTGGGAATAAACAAGAACATCGTAACCCATCACTATTTAGAAGAGAAAATAAGGTATGTTATGTTCCGAAAAATATCCTCCCAGAATTATTGGAATGAAAACTGAAGTAAAATTGGATTTGATAATCCCTATGGAACTTTTACCCTAAATGTTTAATTTTACCCAAGGTTCTGTTAAAACACACTGAA
>JAHJDO010000002.1 GCA_018812485.1 bacterium
ATAACTGTCTCCTTTCTATGCCGATAGCATTATTACGGCTATCGGTATAATGGCACAAAAAAACACCGATGTCAACCACATCGGCGAGAAAACTTATTAGCTTAACTTAACACGTATGCCCCAAACCCCCAATTCTTGGGGGCTTTTTAGGTGTGCACTTTTAAAACTTAAATCGCTTAAAAACTGTGCACTTTTAAATTTTATCTGACACATGCGTAAAATCTGCTTGACAGAGTCTAAAAAATTGGGTATGATACCAGCGCTTTACCTAAAATGGTATAAAATACCCGAAAAAGATAGGAAGGGAGGTTAGGATGCAGAATTTGTCCAAAGTTTTTTTAAGCTTGTTTATAGCTATACTTGTCATTTCTCTGGTTTCTGCTTTGTTTGCAGTAAATCTGATCATGACAGGGAGAAAGCAAAATGTAGCTTTAAGAGAGAATATAGGGGACATGATATTTGAGAAAAAAGCAGAACAACAAAAACTAGAGGAAAAAGACCAAAAAATAAAAGGTTTAGAAAAGGAATTGAAGGATAGCATTAAAAGATGGAAAGAAAAAGAAGAACTGTTAGAAAAAGATAGCGTTGAAAGATGGGAAAAAGAGGAAGGGAAATATATAAAACAATTGGACGGGAGTGCTAAGGAGTTGGATAAAGGCGCTAAGGAGTTAAATAATCTGGCTAAATTATTGGATGCAGAGAAAGCAGAAAAATACAGTTTATTGAGAGATAGAGATAAGGAAATAACAGATTTGAAGATAGGGCTGGGGAAATCCGAGCAGGAAAAAGAAGGATATAAAACCAAATGTGAGTTAAGTGAAAAAAGTCAGGCTAATCTAGAAAAATGGTTGGAAGCAGAGAAAGCAGAGAAGATAAGTCTACAAACCAAACTAGATAAATTAGTGGAAGAAAAAGCATCTCTTGAGGCAAAAGTATCTAGCAGTGTTAGTCAAAGTTCACAGACAACAGGTTCAAAAAATCCAAGTAGGGAGATATGGGATACTCTTGAAGTAGCTAAGAAATTCTATAAACAAAACGAATATGCAAAGGCAATGTCAGAATATAACAAGGTGTTAATGATAGATTCGACAAATAAAGAGGCGTTAAAATATTCGGCAAAGGCAAAGAAAAAACTGATAAGTCAAAAAACAAGAAAGGGAAAAATAGAAAAAGTACGAGAAGTAAGAAAAAAAAGAGCAAAAACAGAATTTCTATTAGGGAAGGTGCTCTTTTTCCCCTTTTATGTTATAAAAGATCTGATTACATATTTAAATGGATAGAAAAAGTAAGCTTATAAAGATATTAAGTCTGTGTTTGATAATAGCATGTGCGCCTTTATGTGTAATAGCCGGGGAATATTCTGAACCAGTAAGACTTAAAAAGATTGACATAAAAAAGTATAAAATTCAGACATTGATATTTATCACGACCAGCCATCCTGTTCAATACACAGAAGAAGCAGAAGATATACCGCCGGCGATAGTTATCAACTTTGATTATCCCATAGAAGGGGTAGTTAAAAAAATACCATTTTATCAATTCTATAAGAAAGATCCCATAAAAGATATAGAAGCAAGATATAAAGGGGGGCTGATATCCGCGATAATAATAACATTGCATAGAAAATGCAATTATGAAATAACCAAAACAGGATGTTTTGTAACAGTAAAGATAGATAATAAAGCCCATTCTCTTTCTGAAAGGGAAATAGTGAAAGGCAAAGCAGAAAAAGAGGATAAGGGTGCAGAGATTATAAAACGTCTTGAAGATTTGGAGAATAATAATAGAGAACTTTTATCCGTTATTGCAGGGCTTAATAAGAAGCTGGATGAGAAGCAGGTCGTGAAGGATGGGGATGCAAAGAAACAAGAAGCAAAAAAAGTATCAAGTGAAATTCCAAAGGAAGAGATTAAAAAAGAAGAGCCTGCTTTAGTTTATTCTGACAGGATAGCAGCGATAGTTAATGATCAAATAATAACTCTCAGCGAATTAAACAGGATGGCGGTGCCCATAGCAGAAAACAGCAAGGAAGATATAAATGAGGTGAGAAAACGAGTTTTAGGACAATTAATAGAGAAAAAAATTCTCCTGCAGGAAGCAGAGAAGGAAAGAATAGAGATATCAAAAGAGAGATTGAGAGAATCTGAAGAGCAAATAATAATAGCAGAATTAATCAATGGAAATGTTAATAAAAAGATGTATTCTGTGACAGAAGATGAGATAGAAAAATTCTACGAAATTAATAAATCCAGGTTTTATGAACCAACTAAAATAAAGGCAAGAAACATATTTATAAAAGTAAATGACTTGAAGAATGAAGATGAATGGTTGAAGGCTGAAATAAGAGGACGAAATATATTGCGTGAAATTTATAAGGGAGAGGATTTTGCCGAATTGGCAAAATCCTCAGACGATAAAGAAAGTAGCTCTCGAGGCGGGGATCTGGGATATTTCAGCCAGAATGAGGTAATCCCTGAGATTGGCAAGGCAGCTTTTGAATTAAAAGTTGGAGAGGCAAGTGATCTGGTAAAAACTCCTTTTGGATATATAATTATTAAAGTTGAAGATAAAAAGATTGGAAAATGCAAGGATATGGAAGAGGTAAGGGTCGAAATAAAAAATGTCCTGTTGCAGCGGAAAAAGGACGAAGCGCTTAGGCAATTTATCGAAGGACTTAAGAAAGAGGCTTCTGTAGAAATAAAGATAGAAATAGAACCAGAGAAGTTGGGTATATAAATTTAGTGGATGAAATTTCTGAAGAGAATAATATGGCTATCCCTCGTAATGATAATGTTTAATGAAACGGTTGTGGCAGAAGATTTGATAATTACTAATATAGAGATAAAGGGCACCAAGCGAATAAACGTAGAAAAGATTCTTGGAGTGGTGAGACTAAAAAGTGGAGAAAAGTTTTCACAGAAAGAGCTAAGTGAGGATTTGCAGAGGATATACAAGCTTGGATTTTTTAAGAATATCAGTTCAAAAGCAATGGAAACAAATGAAGGCATAAGTATAATAACAATTGTAAGCGAAAAGCCAATAATGAAAATAGAAATTCTTGGAGAAGAGCTTGATATAAAAAGAGAGTCTGAGAGATTTCTGAATGATGCTGTTGGAGATAAAGAACTTTTTTATAGTAAAGAACAAGAGGGAAAATGGAAGGAAATACTTACAGGTTTTTATAGACAGATGGGCTATTACAAGGTGAAGATAACGTCAGAAGTAAAGATAGATGAGGATAAAAATACAGCATCATTAACATTCAATGTAAAAGAGGGAGATGTTGTTAAAGTTAGAAGTATTGTTTTTGTTGGTAATACAATCTTTGAAGATAAAGAGTTGAAAAAAATTATGCAGATAAAGGAGAAAGCGCTTCTGAGAGACGGAGTATTCAGGGAGCCAGGTTATTTGGAAGGGCTGGATAATCTTACAGCCGTGTATAACAAGGAAGGATATGCAAAGGCGAAAATAACTTCAGAAAGGGTCAAATTGGATGAGGAAAAGAATGAAGTAGAAGTATTGATAAAAATAGAAGAGGGAAGTAAATACAAAGTTGGAAAGATAGAATTAGATGGCAACAAGAACATGAAGACTGAATATATCTTAAGTAATTTTATCCTTAAGCAGGGAGAAATTCTTGACAGAGAAAAATTCAGTAAGGATATGAAATGGCTGGGACAATATTATAAATCAAGGGGATATTTTAAAATTAAAGTAAGCCCCTTTATAACATTTAATGAAGAAGAAAAAAAGGCAGATATTGTAGTAAAGGTAGAAGAAGGGGAAATTCACTATGTTAATAAGATACGGATTGAAGGGAATGAGATTACCAAGGAGAGGGTGATAAGGCAGGAAATAACATTGCTTGAAGGATATGTGCTTAACGCTGTCAGACTGGAACAAAGCATAGATAATTTAAAAAGGCTGGGATATCTTGGAAAAATAAATGTAAAGATGAGGTCTACGTCTGAAAAGAACACTTATGATGTGGTTTTTAAGGTGGAGGATAAGGGTGGAGCCAATATGTTTGAGGCAGGATACAACTATTATACGGACATTTACGGCTCAACAGTGTTTCTGAAGACAGAGGAAATAAACCTGCTTGGAAATGGGCAGAATCTCTCATTGAAAGCTGAATACGGAAAAAGCAAAAAAGATTATTCTGTAATTTTTATAGAGCCGAGATTGTTTGGAACAAAAAATATCCTTGAGCTAGAGTCTCACTTGACAACAACAAACGAAGATTTTTATTGCCTTCAGAGAATAGGGGGGCTTGTAGCAATTAAAAGACCAGTAGCAAAATATACGACTGCATCCCTTGGCTATAGATATGAAAAAGTAAACATATATGATATAGAGAGAAGTGAAAAGGGGTCATTTCCTGGAGACCAGATAGGCGTGACACATCTTGCAGGAATCATAAGCTCAGTTGAGAGAGTTACAACAAACGATATATTTTGCCCGACAAAAGGCTCAATGAATAAATTAATTGTGGACTACGGCTCTCAGCCGCTTGGGGGTAGTTCAAGTTACGTAAAAAGCACAATAGAATCACAATGGTATGCCAGTCCCGTCAAAAACTGGATATTTATGGCAAAGATGGGAGCAGGCGCAGCATCGAAATTAGCTGGCAGCTATGTGCCGGTATATGAAAAATTTTATGTTGGCGGGCAGGGAACTGTCAGAGGATATGAAGCCGGAGAGCTTTCACCTCAATGGGGCGCAGATGTAATGTGTATTACAACTCTGGAATACAGGTATAAATTCGCAGATAATGTATTCGGCTCGCTGTTCTGGGACGCAGGATATGGATGGGAAAGGACAAAAGATATATCTTTTTCTGGTCTGGAGCAGGGCGTGGGTTTGGGTCTGGCATTTAAGTTTAATGCTGGACAGATAAGGGTTGATTACGCTTTCCCGGCAGACAAAATTGGAGAAAATGGAGAACTGTATTTCACTATTGGAGGAGAGTTTTAAAATTATGAAAAAGAAAATATTGTTTTTAGTGAGTGTTTTTGTATGCGCGGCTTTTTTGTCGCCCATGTGTTCAGATACAGCCTGTGGCGATGAACAGGAAAGCAGAGACTTGAAGGAACAGATCGAGCTGTTAAAGAAAAAGCTTGAAACGCAGCAGCAGATTGATGCGCTAAATAAAAAGCTGAAGGAAGGGGAAAAAGAGAAAAAGAAGCCCCTGAAGGCGGTAAAAAAAGAAATAAAAAAGCCGCTCAGGATACAGGAGATACAGGCAGAAACAATAAAAATGGAAGAGCCGAGGCTACTTAAAATAATTAAGGATATTCTTAAATCTCCCCATGGAATTGATATTGACAAGGCTGGAAATATCTATGTTGCGGATGTTCTTAATAAGAAAGTGATAGTCTTTGATAAAGATGGCGGTGGGCCCGTAAAGAATATTGGAGAAAGGAAATTAGACATGCCGTGGGGTGTATGTGTCTCAGGAGAGATTTTGTATGTAACAGACGTTGCTGCGCATGATGTAAAGGTTTTTGATACCAAAGGAAGTTATTTGTTTTCCTTTGGAAACAAGGGAAGCGGGCAGGGTGATTTTATAAGGCCGTATGATATAGCTTCGGACAATAATGGGAATCTTTATGTTGTGGATAGCGGAAATAGCAGGATAGTAGTTCTGGACAAAAAGGGGAATTATAGATATCAGTTTGGAAGTAAAGGACAAAGGGATGGATATTTTAGTTTTCCTACTGCTATTGAGATAGATGAAGAAGGGAATCTATACGTAGTAGATACACTTAACTCCAGAATACAGATTTTCTCTTCAGACGGGACTTTTCTGTCTAAATTCGGGGTTGTTGGCTCAGAGGCTTCTGATTTTATAAGTCCTAAAGGAGTTGCTGTCGGTGATTTAATCTATGTAAGCGATAGTGATAATAGCGCTGTAAAGGTATTCGATAAAAGCCAAAAATTTGTTGGAATTATAGATAGAATATCAAAGAGGGATTTTCTATCATCCCCTACATACATTAAAAAATCTGGCAGCAGACTGTATGTTGTGGATACAGACAAGGTTTATATGTTAGAGGTGCTTTTCTCCAGATATGTGGAGAGAGCGGTGATCAAGGAAGGGATATCTGCTGGAGCGGCTGTAGAAAATGAAAAGACAGGTAGTGATGGAACTACTCCACCGGTAACGGATGCAGATAGAGAAATAGATCCATCCCTGGCACCTTAATGAAAAACGAGGAGGATAAGTCATGAGTAAAATTATGAAGTGTTTGGTTGTAGTAGGGTTTGTGATGACTGCGTTTTTAATACCTTTGCGCCAGGACGCTAACGCGGGAGTATCTGAATGGATGAAAAATCATCCGCAAAAAGGTTGGACATATACCAAGGATAGGTCATACTTATATTTCTGGGTGTACAACACGCATTACAACTGGAGTAGTGCATACTACTATAGAAAGGATTTTAAACCTGCTTACACCGTAGATGAGAAAAGCTATTATTTATACTGGAACCTACCTGCAAGATGGGGACCTGCATACAGTACAAATCTGGCTGAGGCCACATTTGTAGCTGACTATTTCCCGAAGCAAAAATATTATGACTTATGGTGGGGAGATCAGCATACAAAGGAGTATCACAATATATACATGACAACCTATTGGAAGCTGGTTGACAGATGGGCTTTGGGTGTATATTTACAGTCATATAGTGACAGAAGAATATACGATCAGGATTATTTGAGAGAATGCTGGTATGGAAATTATCGCACTTCTCTAGTAAATGGCATCACTTATTATGAGATTATAGATAATGAAGATGACTTTAACAGCCCAGTACGGAGTCATACTAATCGTGGAACAATGAGCGCGTATGATTATGATACGCAGTATTACAAGGTAGGGCTTGGGCTTAAATGGTATGGCAAAGCCTATGTTGGTTATACTTACAATCCTCAGAATTATACCAAATATGGCGCATATCCAGACAGACCGGACGCTGAAAAGTGAAGCACCAGAATAAAAATGATTTTGGAGGAAAAAATCTTATGAACAGTAACCTTACATACGAAAAACGAGCTGGAGAAGACAGAAGAGAAAAAGATGATACAGGCTACAAGGGGCCCGAAAGAAGAACATGGAAGGATAGAAGAATGCACGGCGGCAAAAAGAAAAGCCCTGTTTCAGCGTTAATAGTCTCCCTAGTGGTTCCGGGCGCCGGACAGTTCTATAATAGAGAACTTATTAGGGGAATATTGCTTGCGTTCTTAGCTGTAACTATGGTTCTATGGTTCGGATATTTACAGATACAGTATAACCAATCTTACGAAGAAATTGTTAAAATGGAAGGCGCAAAAATAGCTATGTATTATGCGCGCTCGCAGGTTGCGTGGAGATTAATTCCTCTGATTTGTTATCTGGTAACAGCAATATTCAGCGCTTATGACGCTTTTGTATTTGCCAGATATGTGAAGAGCTCAATGCGTTAGCGTGTAGTGATCTTATTATTCTTATCTACAAATACAACCTTGCTTTTGAAAGTCGGTATCTCATCGCTCGTGATTAAAGCATAGGAAATAATACATAATTCATTGCCAATTTCCCCGCGCTTTGCGGCAGGACCATAAAGCGCAATTATGCCTGAATTCTCTTTCTCTTCTATAATGTATGTCTCAAGTCTCGTGCCGTTTTGAAAATTCAGAACCTGAACTCTTTCGCCAGGTATCATCCCGCTTGCTCTAAGAAGCGCTTTGTCTATACCAATGCTACCATTATAATCAAGATTTTTTTTTGTAATTATGGCTTTGTGAATCTTTGCTTTTATTACATTTGTTAATATCATATTAATTCCTTAATACTTCTGCTGTGCCTTATTTTAGCCATTATCCAAAACAATCCTTTCGATATATGGTCTTATCTCAGGTATCCGTTTTTTAATAGTGCTCCATACTAGCTCATAATCAATTCCAAAATAGAAATGAATCAATCTATCCCTCATGCCCGCCATCTCTTTCCATGGTACTTCAGGATATTTTTGCCGAACATCATTTGGAACACCTTTAGCAGCTTCGCCTATCACCTCCAATTTTCTAAAAACTGCGCTACTCGTCTTGTCATCCACTATGAATTCTTCAAATGTCATATTGCCAACGAATTCAGAAATGTCCTCCAACGCCTTTAATATGTCCTTCAAGTACAATTCGATATTTCTCATATTGCTATTGCCTCTTTTTCTACAATGCTCCGTAATTCTTCCCTTAGCCCATTTTTTGAGACGACATCTACTTTATGATGCAGATTGTGTTCCAGATAGTCAGCTAGTCCCATCAAGTCAAATAAATCAGCACCTTTTTTAAAATCTACTAAAACATCTATATCGCTGTCTATCCGATTTTCTCCTCTTGCAACTGAGCCAAACAATAAAATTGAATTTGCTTTGAATTTTTTCTTAATATTTGGGAATAGCATATTCAATTGCTTTACAACTTCATTTCTGTTGACCTGTCGCATCGTTATCTCCTAAATTACTATACTGTGAAATGTATCAGAATTTGTTCATTATAATCAAGCACCTTTTTTGTAATTACTGCTTTATGAATTTTCGCTTTTATTACATTTGTTAATATCATTTTTGCTCGTTCAATCTATTTATTGTACCAACAACATTATAGCACACAAAATCTTTAAATTCCCTTTTTATCTGTTTCTTTCTTGATAAGCAACAGATAAATTATATTTTGCCAATTCATTATCAGGCTGAAGCATAAGCACTTTTTTAAATTTTTCTATTGCTTCTTCATAGTGGCCGAGGTTAAACAGAGCAACTCCACTTCTAAAATACAAATCAGCTGTCATAAAATGTGGTTGTTTGCTTTGAATTTCCTTACATACTTCAATAACTTTTTTATACTGATGAGTATTATAGTATATGTCGCATAAAATATACTTATGAAGAATCTCTTTTTCTCCTTTGAATTTCAAATTCGAGAATTTCAGCAATGAATCTTTCCATTTTTCATTAGTGGACAAAAGCATAAACCCGTCTATATTGACCAATATCCTGTAAGCTTTGGCTTTACTCGATATGTTTTTTATAATTGTCCAGTATGTCTTCCCCATTTCCCCATCATAACTCGCGCTATCTATGAAACAGAAATCCTTGTTATGTAGATTTAAATTAGTCTCTATATCATTTCTTTTTGCAAAGAATACTCCTAGGTTGTTTTGGACAGATAGCGAAGCATCTTCAGGAATAAAATATTTCAATATATGAAAGATTTTTTCGTGCACAGCCATAATGTAATCGTATTTATTCAAGGTTAATGAAAGAAATTTTCTTGATTGGCGATGATAGCGATTATTAAACGACTGGGTAAAAAAGTGATGGCAAAGAATACTATTAGTCAATACGAGAATACATAAGAAATAAGACGTTAGATTCCTATTATTGGTTTTTTTAATTATTTTCCTATATCCCAATATTCCTGAGATAAAAACAAAGGGTATTACTGATGAAGAATAATGGAATGAGAGCGTATATTGCGCATTGAAAGAAGATAAAAATTGAATTAAGAGTGGAGGTATTATAATCCACGCTTTTTTAACATTAAATAATGGAAGAAATCCTAATGGTAATAATAGTAGAATTATCTGAACAAGATAATCTAATTTAGCTATGTTAAACATTTCTCCGGTTATTTTATACCTTCCTATCCAGAGAGTGCCCACATCTCCGGCAAGATTAGGCATAACTACAAACATCACTATAACTCCCCAAACAATTCCTGAGAATACAGTTTGCAAACCCGTTTTTCTATTTCCTTCAATGAAAATAAAAGTTCCAATTGTAATAACCAAAAATACAGTAGATTCCTTGAGTGTTAAAAGAAGAAAAATAAACAACCAGTACAGAACATATCTCCTCTGTCGATAGAAATATATTATTGAAAAAATCAATAATGGAGCGAATGCAATTGGATGAAAATCGTAATAGTTAATACGATAAACAAATGGATAAAGGAACCATACAACAGCAAAGATCAATGCTGAGAAAGAACTTTTAAGTTCGCGACGAGCCAGTAAAAAAAGTGGAAATGCAGCAACTGCCAAACTAGCTCCCTGAATGACAAGAAAGAGTTCAGGCCTTTGAAATAGTTTATATAAGGGTAATATCAGAATAAGAACAGGGCAGAAATGATTGGAAAAATAATTGAAGCCTTGATAAAACCACATAAATCTGCCGTGGATTGTGTTCCATAATATGTTATCAAAATATCCCAGATCTCCAAAACCTGAATGGAGCTTATATAATCTTATTATGGGAATGAGAACATACAAGAATGTAAAAAATCCAAGGCAGGAGAAAAAGATAATTACAGGTATTCTGCTGTTTTCTATTTTGCCGAATTGAAATCTCTCTGACAAATTCACAGAAGATATGACAGAAAAAATAAAACTAAAGAAGACAATGAATAAAGAGATACATAATACTCTAATATTGTATGAGACTATTCCCAGACTGATGTTTAATATTCTAGAAAATATGACTAATGTAGTAAATAAAAATACATATATTGAAAAGATTAAGTATTTTTTCTTTGTAAATAGCTGATTTTGTAACAATTGTGCCTTTGCTACTTTGTGCCTTTATCTCTACTATAATCCAATTCTGCAAGCTGTTTGTAGAGCTTGAATCTTTGAGTAACGTTTTGCTGAGCGAATTTCATCAGTTTATCTGCGCGTTTCGGATTTATCTTCTTAAGCACTCTGTACCTGTTCTCATTATATGCATAATCAGAAAATGGGATCTGTGGCTCTTTACTGTCAAGAATGAGAGGATTTTCTCCTTGGTCAGTGAGCTCGGGATTGTATCTGTAAAGAGGCCAGTATCCGCTCGCGACTGCATTCTTCTGCTCGGTAAGTCCGCGTGTCATATCTATACCATGAGCTATACAGTGAGAGTATGCAATAATTATTGAAGGTCCATTATAAGCTTCCGCTTCTACAAACGCTTTGACCAACTGGTTTGGATCAGCGCCTACTGCAACCTTTGCAACATAGATATATCCATAACTCATAAACATAAGTCCAAGGTCTTTTTTGGGAACAGGTTTTCCTGCTGCTGCAAACTTAGCGACAGCACCAAGAGGAGTGGCTTTTGAAGACTGTCCTCCTGTGTTTGAATATACCTCAGTATCCAATACAAGTATATTAACATTTTTCCCTGAAGCTAAAACATGGTCAAGCCCGCCATATCCTATATCATATGCCCAGCCGTCTCCCCCAACTCCCCATATGGATTTTTTAACCATATAATCCGAAACCGTAAGAAGCTCCTTACAATCAGGCAAGGTGCAGGATTTTAATAAATTATTCAGTTTCCCAACTTGTTCCCGTTGTTTTTCTATATCTTCCTGTGTTGACTGGCTAACATCTTTTATTTTCGAAATGATATTCTTTAATTCATCTGGTGAGGAATTATCGTCTGAAATTCTATCTGCAAGTTCATATGCATATTCATTGAATTTATCAACAGTCAGTCTCATACCAAAGGCCAGCTCAGCAGCGTCTTCAAAGAGTGAATTATTCCATGCCGGTCCGCGTCCATCCGAACGTTTGCAATATGGTGTTGTAGGAAGATTCCCTCCATAGATTGAGGAACATCCTGTAGCATTTGCTATAATTGCCCGGTCACCAAAAAGCTGAGTAAGCAGTTTAACATATGCCGTTTCTCCACATCCTCCACAGGCACCAGAGTATTCAAAAAGAGGTTTTATAAACTGACTTCCTTTAACAGTGTTTCTATTATAAAGATCAGGGGCTGTAGATGGTAAGTTGAGAAAGAACGCATAGTTTTTCACTTCTTCTTCTCTTATTGGAGATTGCGGCGACATTTTAATCGCCTCTTTATTTTTCATGGGACAATTTTCAAAGCAAGTGCCACACCCAGTACAATCCTCGGGAGCTACCTGAAGTGTGTATTGATAATCTTCCATATCTTTTGAAGGCTTTGAATCTGTATGCTTGAATGTTTTAGGAGCATCTTTAAGAAGTTCTTTTTTATATATCTTTGGCCGGATCGCAGCATGCGGACAAACCAATGAGCATCTTCCGCACTGAATACATGTTTCTGGATTCCATATTGGAATGTTAATAGCAAGATTGCGTTTTTCATATTGAGTTGTTCCTGTAGGCCAGGTCCCATCTGATGGCATTTGAGAGACCTTTATACTTTCTCCTTCTCGTCTTATTATCCTTGCGGTAACCTCTTTAACAAAATCAGGCGCATCATCAGCCACAGTAGGCTTCTCAACCACCTGTCCTTTGAAAGAGGCAGGAACTTCTACTTCGTGAATATTATCGGCAGTTGCATTCACAGCCTGAGTGTTCATATTAACAACTTTCTCTCCCTTTTCGCCATATGTCCGCTTTATTGATTCCTTAATTGCAGAAATAGCCGTTTCTTTAGGAAGTATGCCTGAAATCAAGAAGAACGCAGTCTGCATTATTGTATTAATACGTGCGCCTAACCCAAGTTCTGAGGCAATCTTAACTGCATCTATAACATAGAATTTAAGGTTTTTATCTATAATTTGTTTTTGCACTTTTCCGGGCAGCTTTTCCCACACAGTATTCTTATCATACTCTGATGTTAAAAGGAAAATTCCCCTGTCAATTATATACCCAAGCATGTCGTATTTTTCTAGAAATGTGAAATTATGACATGCAAGAAAATTTGCTTTTGAAATCAGATAGGGGCTTCTTATAGTTTTTTTGCCGAATCGAAGATGCGAAACTGTGACAGCGCCTGCCTTTTTGGAATCATAGACAAAATATCCCTGAGCATAATTATCTGTTTTTTCTGCTATGATTTTAATGGAATTATGATTAGCTCCAACTGTCCCGTCAGAACCAAGCCCATAAAACATAGCTCTATACACATCTTTCTCAGAACTGAATGATGGATCATATTCCAGACTTGTGTGAGTAATGTCATCTTCAATGCCAATAGTGAAATGATTTTTGGGTTTATTCTTAAGAAGATTATCAAAAACTCCCTTAGCCATTGCCCCATTAAATTCCGCAGAACCAAGGCCATAGCGTCCGCCGATGATTAAAGGATATCTATCTAATTTAATCAATCCTCTCTCCATTGCCTCGCCAACTGCTGTGCGGATATCTTCATATAAAGGCTCTCCAAGGCTTCCTGGCTCTTTTGTCCTGTCAAGAACAGCTATTCTTTTTACTGTATTTGGTAGAACAGATGCAAATGCAGGCACGTCAAATGGCCTATAAAGGCGAACTTTTATAACTCCAATTTTTTCACCTTTGGCATTTAAGTATTCAACAGTTTCATGAACTGTTTCTCCTCCGGAGCCCATTATTACAACCAGATTTTCAGCATCAGGAGCCCCAATATAATCAAATAGTTTATAGTGTCGTCCTACCAACTGCCCAAATTTATCCATTGTTTTTTGAACAACTCGAGGACAATCATTGTAATATTTATTAACACTCTCGCGTCCCTGGAAAAACACATCTGGATTCTGAGAAGTTCCTCGAAGCTGGGGCCGGTCGGGAGAAAGGCCTCTTAGCCTGTGTGCCCTAACTAATTTAGTATCAATCATAGCCCGCATATCCTCAGATGTAAGTTCCTCTATTTTTTGTATTTCATGTGAGACGCGAAAGCCTTCAAAGAAATGCAGAAAAGGAACTCTGGCTTCTAGGGTTGCTGCCTGAGCTATAAGGGCAAAATCCATTGCTTCCTGCACACTCCCTGAAGCAAGCATTCCCCAGCCCGTAGCTCTGGTTGCCATAACATCTGTGTGGTCTCCAAATATAGACAGTGCCTGACATGCGATGGAGCGGGCAGCTATGTGAAATACTGTTGAACACAATTCCCCTGCAATCTTATACATATTCGGGATCATAAGGAGCAGGCCCTGGGATGCTGTAAATGTTGTAGTAAGTGCGCCTGTAGTAAGTGCGCCGTGGACTGTCCCGGATGCCCCTCCCTCTGATTGAAGTTCCACAACAACCGGTACTGTTCCCCAGATATTTTTTTCTCCTTTTGCAGATTTTGCATCAGCAATTTCACCCATTGCAGAAGAAGGAGTAATTGGATATATTGCAATTACTTCATTAGTTGCATGCGCTATATGCGCTACAGCGCTATTTCCATCATAAGGAACCATCCTGCGAGTCATAAATACCTCCCTAGCCTGCCCTCGGCAGTAATTAAAAATTAAAGCATTAAAAAATTGATTAATAATTCAAAATTAGAAATTAAGATTTATAAATGAATACTATCATAAAATCAGAGAAAAAAAAATGAGATTTGACAAAGGCTTGAAATTTACATATCATAACGAGCATGGGAAAGGTTGAAAAAATAGTAGTAAGTGAGACAGAGAAAATCGTAGAGCAGCTGGAAAAAACGAAAGTTGTTCTCGCCACGATAAAAGTTGAAAAAACAGTAGTAAGTGAGATAGAGCAAATCGTAGAGCAGCTAGAAAAAACTAAAACTGCTCTTGACAGAAAAATAAAGCAGCTAAAGATTCTGCATAGAGTCGGTAAAGCGCTTACTCTTCAGCTGAATATAACAAAGTTACTAACCTCTATTATTAGATTAATCTCCCAAAAAACTTTAACAGAAAAGATATCTATTATGCTCATTGATAAGAAAACAAAACACCTGCGAATAGAGGCTGCAAAAGGCGTGACTAAAACAAAGATAAAAACTATTAAGTTTAAAATTGGAGAAGGCGTTGCTGGCTGGGTTGCAAAAGAAGGAAAACCTATCCTTATAAAAAACACACTTAAGGAGCCTAGATTTGAAAACATTATTACCAGAAGCGAAAAAAGACAGTTTATATGTGTGCCTCTAAAAGTCAGAGGACAAATAATAGGCGTAATAAATGTTGAGGAAAAGGTTGGCGGGCTCGCTTTTACAAGAGACGACCTGACAATACTTACGACCATAGGTTATGAAGCTGCTATTGCTATAAGCAATGCTCTTCTTTTTGATGAGCTTCAACAAAGTTACTTTAATACAATAACAGCCTTAGTTAAAGCCATGGAGGCAAAGGATCCATATACCCGTGGTCATTCAGATAGAGTTAATAAATACGCTTTGGCTATAGCCAGAGAAATGAACCTATCTGATGAAAATATAGAATTAATAAAACGGTTTGGTGTTTTGCATGACATTGGAAAGATAGGAATCCCAATAAGGATATTAAATAAGCCAGCCAAACTGACTAAAGAAGAATGGAAGATGATCAAAAGTCATCCACGTATTGGAGTAACAATAATTGAAACTATAGATTTTATGAAGCTGGCAAAACCAATTATTTTGAGTCACCATGAACGATATGATGGGAAAGGATATCCAATGAGACTGCGGGATAAAAAGATTCCATTACTTGCTAAAATAATCAGCATTGCAGATGCGTATGACGCAATGTTATCTGACAGACCGTATAGAAAGGCGTTTAGTAAAGAATATGCTTTGACTGAATTAGCGCGTGGCGCAGGCACTCAATTTGATCCCCGCCTTGCAAGAGCAGCAATTAGAGTTTTCAAAAAACTAAAGGAATGAAGCATTATTATGCTCAGAAATCCTGCAGTAGCTGGACAATTCTATCCTGCCTCAAAAGAGCAGCTCATTTGCGAAATAGAAAAGTACATTAATAAAAAAACGTCAAAAGAAAAAATTCTGGGTGTTGTCTCGCCTCATGCAGGTTACGTGTGTTCAGGGGAAACCGCGGTGCTTACGCTATCAAGAGCAGAACTGCCTGATAATATAATCATCTTGGGCCCTAATCATACCGGAGCTGGCGCAAGATTTTCCATAATGGCTCATGGTATGTGGAATACACCTATAGATAATGTCAATATTAATGGCGAACTTGCAGAAATAATACTAAATAAAACCAGTTTGGTAAAAGAGGATGAAGAAGCGCAGATTTACGAATATTCGATAGAGGTTCAGCTCCCTATTATTCAATATCTTAAGAGTAATTTTAGATTTGTCCCAATTGTTGTTTCATATGGTGATATTAAACAGTATCAGGAGATTGGGTACGCAATTGCGAGCGCAATAGAAGATTTTGAGGAAGAGGTACTCATTATAGCCAGTTCCGATATGACACATCACGAACCATCGGAAACGGCAAAGCGCAAAGACAATCTAGCCATTGAATCTATATTAGCCTTGGATGAGGCAGCGCTTTTTAATAGGGTCCACAAATATAATATTTCTATGTGCGGCTGTGGGCCTGTGTGCATTATGCTTGCAGCATGTAAGAAACTAGGCGCAAAGCACGCAGAGCTGATAAAATATACTAATAGCGGAGAGGCGACAGGCGATTTTTCTCAAGTAGTTGGGTATGCAGGGATAACTGTAAAGTGAATTCTTCTCCAAAACGCATCTTTTATCTTATCACAGACCTTGATATTGGCGGCGCAGAAAAGATGCTCTTTGAATTGGTAAAACGCATTGATAAAGATAAGTTCATGCCGGAGGTTGGTTGTTTAAAGGGAAAAGGCATAGTTGGAAAGAAATTAGAAGCTCTTGGAATAAAGGTAAGATGCTTTCATATTGAGAAACCATGGCATATATATAAACTCCTTGGCATTTCTTTCTTTTTGAAACAAGGTCACTTTGATATTCTTCATTCCTATCTTTTCCATGCAAACATAATTGGAAGAGTCTGTGGAAGAATGGCTGGTATTCCGATTATCATTTCATCAATTCGCGTGTGTGAAAAAAAGAAACTATATCATCTATGGATGGATAGAATCACCAACTGGATGGTAAATCTTGAGATATGTGTATCAAAAGGAGTTAAAAATTTCACAATAGAAAAAGCTGGCATACCAGAACATAAGCTTAAGATTGTTGAGAATGGAATTCCTGATTCATTCCTTGATGCGGTTACATCGTATAGAAATAAAAAAGCCCATTCGCTCATTGTTGGTACTGTTGCCAGATTATCCGAACAGAAGGGAATAGAATATCTCTTATATGCATCGGAAAGAGTAATTAAACAATTCCCTGATATTACATTCATCATTGCAGGCAAAGGTCCTCTGGCATCTCAATTAGAAGAATTATCAGGTAAGCTTAATATTTCAAGAAATGTAAAATTCATTGGTTTTAGAAAGGATATTCCAGAACTATTATCTGTTATAGATATTTTTGTTTTACCTTCTTTGTGGGAAGGAATGCCGAATGTGGTTTTGGAAGCTATGGCAGCCGGGAAACCAGCTATTGCAACTGACACAGGAGGATCAAAAGACATTATAGATAACAACATAAATGGTGTACTGGTGGAACCCGAAAATTCAGAAGCACTTGCTGAAGCTATATTAAAACTTTTAAAAAATCCTGATGAAAGAGAGAGATTAGGCAAAGCTGCAGAACAGAGAGTTAAAGAGAAATTCCCTATTGATAAAATGGTTTCCAAAACAGAACAAATTTATACTCGACTTTTGAATTTATCGTCTTGACATAAAGGAATACTTATCGCTATACTTAGCAGTCCTTTTTATATACAAAATTCCTCGGTAGCGCAATTGGTAGAGCACTTGGCTGTTAACCAGGGGGTTGCTGGTTCGAGTCCAGCCCGAGGAGCCAGTTTATAAGCTCGAACTCAAGTTAGAGATACCACAACGCCTGCTGGACGTTTTTTCTTTCATGTAATGGCTTCTCTTGCTCAGATGGAGCGTGAGCTACTGGTAGAACGTACCAAGGCAGGCTTAGCAGCTGCAAAAAAGCTTTTGGCCGAAGGTATGCCACCAAAGGAGATTGCTCAGAATCTCGGGGTTTCCGTTCCTACTCTTTATAGATGGTGTCCGGCATCAGATAGAGCTTAGCGTATATTTACGCTAAGGAATGATTTGGGAAAAAGAATTGTTAAATAGCTAAATGTCGGATAGGGGAAAACTAAAAAGCCAAAAAAATTTATTGACAGCAATAGTTATCATATGCTATCATTAGCTATCGGAGGTGAAAACTATGGAAAAAGCATTATTAGGGGCACGATTGCCTGTAAATCTAATTGCAGAATTAAGAAGCTTTTGTAAACCACGCGGGATATTAATAAACCACTTTGTCGCTAAGGCAGTTATAGAAAGACTTAAAGAGGAAAAAGAAGACGAAGAAGATATCTTTACAATAGAAGCTAGAAAAAATGAATTATCTATGAGTGAGACTGAGTGGAATGGATATCTAAAAGGTAGAGGAATAAGTGTTTAAGCTTGAGGTAAAATCAAGTGTTAAGAAAGATACTAAATTTTTTCCCAAAGAAGATCTTCAACGAATTGCGAATGACATCAAGTCGCTCAAGTTTGATCCATTGCCACCAGGGGCAAAAAAAATAAAAAAAGGCAAAGAAATCTATTATAGAATAAGGCAAGGCAATTTTAGGATTGGCTATCAATTTAATGCGACCAAAAGATTAGTTGAAATTATTTATATTAAACGTAGAAAAGAATCTACTTATAAATGAGGGTGCCACAAATCTTGGTGGTGCCTTGGTTGCGACTATTTACCGATATCAACGGAGTTTGAAAGAGGCTGGGAAACTCAATTGGGCTACAAAAAATATGAGCATGAAAAATGAGCAATTTCGCCATGATTTCAGTGCTATTTCTATTCTATACCGATATAAAATGCACGAATCCCCTGTGACCCCCATAGGAGAGAGAGGATAGCCCTTTACTTTTTATCCTTTAATCACTTTTGCATAAAATATTTTACATTACCTCTGCAAAAATTTTATTGACTTTGCAATATTATTGCGTATAATTATATTATGGGTGTTACTCTAAAAGAGATTTCAGAGGTGAGTAATTTATCGATAAGCACTGTTTCCCGTATGCTTTCAAATAAGATACGTAATCCAAAGACATGTAGCAAGGTTATTGCGGCTATTAAATCCATACATAAAAAAAATGGGGAAAATTATTTTTCGTTAAAAAAACGTAAGAGTTCAAAAAAAATAGGATTAATCGGATGGTGGCCGACTATCGAAAGTAAGGCCGTAGCATTCAACGAAATTATTCAGGGAATAAATATAGCTACAAGCGCAGGTGGACATTTTGTGTTTCAAATGGTTAGTGACGGGAAGTATCAAAAGGGTAGCGTAATTGAACAGGCAATTGATTCTAAAACTATTGATGGAGCAATTTTCCTAGGGCTAGACGATTCAGACGAAAATATAGGACTTTTTCTAAAAAGGAAAATCCCATTTATCTTGATAAATAGACATCCCAAAGATAATGGTATAGGTTATGTAAGCGTCGATAACAGAAGAGGTGGACAGTTAGCAGTAGAATATTTAGTAGAACGAGGTTGTTCAAAGTTTTTGGCAATAACGACAAATGCAAACAATAGCTGTTTTAATGAGCGCATAAAAGGATTTAAGAATGCTTCCAAATTATCAGGTTGTTTTTTAGATGTATCTTCTCCTATTGAAAAATTAGGGGATAAAGGATGGCAAACTCATATTAACACGCTGGTAAAAAAGAATAAAATTGACGTCATTGTAACCACCAGTGATTCAATAGCGGCAGCTGCCATAAGTGCTTTAACTAACGAAGGGGTGCATGTCCCTGAAGATGTATCGATTATGGGGTTTGATAATAGCATGATTTGTGAATACACAAATCCTAAACTAAGTTCTATAGCGTCACATTTAAAAGATATGGGAAGGATAGCTATTGAGAGTCTTTGTCTTCATATTGAAAATAAGAATATAGATGTATCAAAGGTTTTGTTTCGACCAGAAGTAGTTGTAAGAAAAAGCACCAGGTAAAAATGTTAAAAAAGACTAATTTAGTTCCCAAGACTGTTAAATTAAAAGCGTCATGGATATGGGGAATGAATAAATCTCCAAATACATGTCTTTATTTTCGTAAAATTTTCCGTTATCCAGATCCAGCCAGTCAAAGACCATATCGATTATATGTAGGGGCGGATTCTAAATATAGTCTTTGGATTAATGGCCATTTTTTAGGAAGAGGACCTGTCCCTGGAACGTCTACTTGGAAAATATTGGATTCTTATAATGTTGACAATTTTTTACAAGAAGGGGAAAATGTAATATGTGTATTAGTTCACTATATCGGAGAAGACATCGCTTCGTATCGCAAGGGAGCCCCTGGCCTTATAATTGAAGCACATGATAGGCAAAAGAATATTTTTTTATCTACAAATGAGGCATGGAAGATATACCCTGAAAACCCGTGGGGGAAAAATGTGCAATTTCATTGGGGGCTTGGCTATTCAGAATTTTTTGATTCAGCGAAAGCACCGCACGATTGGTTGGAAAATAAGGAAGATGATTCATCTTGGCAATCAGCTGTTATTCAAAGTAATGTTACTCCCAAACTTTATTGTAGGATAATTGCTCCCATATCTGAAAAGAGAATTTCCCCAAAAAGAATAGTCTTTGCAGGTTATTCAATAGAAGATAGCGGGCCAGAATCCCAAACCTCTCGAGGTTCTTTATCTAAATTTCTGAATGAAGAAAAATTAATCCCGGATAAAAAAGTCAAATTTCAATTTCAAAAACTGTTAAAAGGCGAGGTTGCGGACTTTGCGCAAATACATAAAGGAAGAAATGGTGTATTCGCGACTTTAGATTTTGGGAAAGAAGTTGTTGGATATCCAGATTTAGACTTTGAGAGCAGTTCAGGCATGATTGTAGATATGGCGTGGGCAGAGATTTTAAAACCAACGGAGAAAGATTGTGATTATGAACGGAAATTTTTTCAAGCAAACAAATATATAAGTGTAGAAGGGAGAAACTATTGGCAGTGTATTAATTATAGGGGATTCCGATATCTTCATTTAGTTTTTCGAAGGATTTCACCATATACGCGGATACGGAAAATTTCTTGCAATTTCAGATCATTGCCTGCTCCTCAAAAAGGTTTCTTTGAATGTTCAGACCCAATTCTTAACAAAATATGGAATATGGCTCAATATACAGTTCAGCTTTGCCGTCAAGAAACATTTATTGACTGTCCACACCGGGAACAGACCCAGGCTACTGGAGATTCTCGTTTGGTGGCACAGTTTGCTTATCTTCTTTTTGGTGATGATTCCCTTTGGCGGCAGTTCCTATGGCAAATAGGATGCTCACAAGATAATGAAGGACTTATTGAAACTTATTATCCAGGATATCACCCAACAAAATTACTTGATTTTTGTCTTCAATGGATAGGAACACTTTGGGAACATTATCAAATTACAGGGATAGATACTCTCTTGCGTAAGTATTATCTTAAAATATGCCGCACCATGAAATGGTTTGAAAAAAGATTGGGTTCATCAGGAACTCTTGAAAAAATTGAAAGTGGCGATTTCCCTCCCAAACGCTCACCTAAACATCAGATGTTTATTGATCATCCTGGAATATCATGGTTTTCTTTTCCTCATCATGGAATTGCGCGTTATGGAAATTTAGCTTGTATGGATATGTTTTTTCTGGAAGCTGTTGAGGCTATGATTTTAATATCACGATTACTTAGGAGAAAAAAAGAGGAGAAACATTTTTTATCTCTTTCCATGACTCTTCGTAAAGGAATTTATAAACGTTATTGGGTTGATAAAAAAGCTGTTTTTTGTGATGGCTTTTACAACGGCAAGCAAGTCAAAAACATCAGTCAACAAACCAATGCTTTGGCATTATATCTCGGATTGGTCAGAAAAGATAAAATAAAAAATGTAATTGATACCATACTTAATGAAAAAGATCCCACTTTATGTCGTTGCACGCCATATTTTTGGTATTTTTTGTTCAGAGGACTGTCAAGAAACGGTTGTTATGAATCCGGCTTCCCTTTTATAAAACGACTTTGGGAACCAATGTTAAGAAATTCTTCAAGTGGCACTTGCTGGGAAATTTTTAGTGAAGACTATAGTTTGTGCCATGCATGGTCAGCTACACCTGTTTTTGAGTTAATGACAGAGATTTTAGGAGTAAAACCAGCTGCACCAGGTTTTAAATTTGTTAAGATAAATCCGAAACCCTGTGGATTGAAATGGGCTAGAGGAATAGTCCCTACTCCTAAAGGTCCTATTAGAATTTCTTGGGAAAATAAAAATCAAAAACTAAATATTTCATATGAACTTCCCAAAGGGATCAAGGTTTATCGTGGAAAACAATT
This sequence comes from bacterium, assembly GCA_018812485.1. Classification (NCBI taxonomy): domain Bacteria; species bacterium. The sequence goes on from JAHJDO010000002.1 coordinate 22,161, forward strand.
CAAATGAGAAGATGAGAGGAGGTGAAAAGAAAATGCCGGATAAAATAAGGAAAATTTGGGGAACGAATGGTTTTACGCTTTTGGAATTGCTTGTGGTAATAGGTGTTATCACTCTTTTGGCGAGCATGCTTTTGCCTGCACTGATGAAAGCGAGAGAGATGGCAAGACGCATAAAATGTGTAAGTAATCTGAAACAAATTGGGCTGGCTTTTCAAATATATGCAGATGATTATGATGGACATCCACCTGTTTCTTCATCTGGTGCGCCTAGTTATATCACATGGAATGAGAGTTTGATAGAGAATGGGTATTTACCTGGTGACTCCAGTGCTGGTGCTTATCCACCAACAGGGGTTTTTCAATGTCCCTCAGAAACTTCTTCTACCTGCTCAGGAGGTAGTAGTTGGCAGGGAACTCATTATGGAACAAACAAGCGAATTTCCTATGCTACGCCTTCAGATGCCGGTTTTAAAAATGTAAAACTTTATAGAGTTAGATACCCTTCTGCAACCTATCTGATAGGTGATAGTGGAGGAGGAGGAGGGACCAATCCAGTTTATGTAAATGCTGGAGCTGACACGAATAAACCCGACTTAAGACACAGTGATGGCTGGAATGTTATTTTTGTAGATGGGCATGTAGAATGGCAGGCCACTTATTCTGCTGATGATGATAGTAATCCACCTTGGTGGCCTTGAGAAGATAAAGGTTTGAAAATGGAAAAAGAATTAAAAAATCCATCTGAATGGGGAGCAAATTGGATAGGGTATCCCGGGATGCGTACTAAAAATAATTTTTATTTTATTACCAGAAAGCTATTTGAGTGTCCCAAGAGAATACTCAAAGCAAAAGTATCATGCACTGCAAGCAGTATATATAAGCTTTTTATAAATGGTAAAAGTGTAGGATTTGGACCGAACCCATATCTGACTTAAGTTGGTATTATTTTGATACATATAACATAAAACAATATCTTACCGCTTGCAGCAAGATGGTGATTTTCTGAAGGCGGGGTTTTTCTGGCGCAATGGAATGTATCCGCCTTATGATGAAAAAAATATGAAGGAAATGGACAGAGTAATAGACACTGTCCACAAATACGGGATGAAAATTGTTCCTTATTTCCAACCGGGCACATTACACCCGGATGTGCCTGCCTATGCGCAATATCATGAGGATTGGAAATGGACTACCGGCGAAAAAGGCACCGAGAATATTGATAGGTATGGAGCAAGAATGTGCCTTGAAAGCGGTTATAGAGATTTTGTAAAGAACCATATCAAAACAGTTCTTACAAATCATAGGTTTGATGGAGCCTATTTTGACGGGGCAGGCTATAATTATTGTCAGAACAAAGAACACCTTGATGGCAGAGATCATCTCAATGTTGATGGGTGGATTGATTTGATGGAATGGACGCGAGATTTCGTTGGGTCTGAGGGGATAATAATAGCACACCCTTCAGCAAATCTACCCTCTCTGACACTGGAAAATCTTGCTGATGCAATAGTTACTTTCGAAGAACAAGCCCAAGAGTATAAAATTCCAACCCTTGAAGCATTTTCTCCCCATGCAGTTTTTGTTAATTTAATGCCTCGTTTAATTGATGTCGCTGTTGCAACATTTCAGAAGAAGGAACAGAAGGATATCGCCCTAAAAAATATTGTTTCTAAATGTATAGTTTTAGGTCTTTTTATCTATGGTGGAAACTGGGATGGAGATGAAGCAGCATTAGAGTTATTTAGACGGTTCCGATCCTATGACTTAGGTCAATTTGGATTCAAAGATTACACACATTCTCCAGTAGAAGTAAGCAAAGAGGATATTAAAACCGCTACCTATTGGAATGAAGATACAATACTTGTTATCCTTTCTAATGTTAGTCCTCAACATGTAAAGAATTTCAATTGGTGTATTGATCTCAAACACCTGGAGTGGGAATCAATGGGCGAACTTTCTCTAATTGACAATAGGGGCGATAACATCCAAATACGGAAGGCTGAAGAGATAAAGAAGACAGGAGTTAATGAATCCTTAGAAGGTTATGAGTATAAAATATACGCTATAAAAAGGCATAACAATAAAAAAGGCTATATTTTATACAATACTCGCACCTGGGCCGAGGAGTTCCATGATAACAAGCTAACTGTGGTTACTTCAGGGCCTTTGGGACAACAGGCTATTTTAAAATTTTATTTTCCTGAAAAGCCAGAGGTCGTGAACAAAGGGAACGAATCGCTGATTAACAGCCCTAAATGGTCATGGGATGAGGGTAAGAAAATAGGAACAATCCACTATATCTATGACGAAAGAAAACCTATAACGTTCAAAATTGCAGAAAAATGAAAGAAAAATTCAATGAGGTATGTTTTTAGATTTCGTTCGGGTAACATTATCTATGAGTTAATTTGTCCTTTTCCTTTTGCATACTTAACAGGGGCTATAGCGACAGGGAAACCTATTAAGATTAAGGATCTGCTTAAATGAAGTCCCTTATTTCAAAAGCTTACAACAAGGTTTATCCTGAATCTAAGATAGAGAGGAATGGCAAGATTTATCTTCTTGCAAAAAAAGACCTTAAGAAATATCTGGTTTCGGATGATACGGAATTTGAGAAGTCTGTAGAAAAGATATCTAAATATAATGTCTATGAAAAAACTCACTTCAATGCTCTTAGATTGCGTAATTTATTCAAGCATCTTAATCCCGCTGCTTGCGGAATTAAGAGAAGTTTTGGTTTTGGAGACAGATTGGGATTAGCTACTCCGGGCCATATTAAGACCATTAAAGGCAGGGATATATTTCCGATTCTTTCCCAGCAGTCAACGCACAGGTC
>JAHJDO010000003.1 GCA_018812485.1 bacterium
ATATTGTACGGTGAATATTTCATAAATAGAAATTTAGTAAGGGTGTAATTATATTGTTTTAGGGAATGTTTTTATGCCGACGCGATAAATTTTGTTTGGTTTTCGCTTACTTTCCCTATAATGATTATTTACGGGAATGTTCGGAAATGATTTGTGCTGAAAATTCTTGATATTTTCATTTTGAATTCAACCATTTTAGGGAATGATTTTTCTGTTTTTACCGAAATTTGCTCTGTAACACACTCTTACTTATAGACTTACGCTTATGCCCCATTTTTCGCCAAATCTGTCTAGTTCCCTTTTAGTAAATATAAGGAAGAAGCGAGAATAAATAAAGAAAGTAGAGCAGTAGACGAATCCCTTGAGCAAATATTTAATTCATTAAAGGAAGAAGATAAAAATAATATAAAACAAAGGGTAAGATTTGAAGTTGATAAATTAAAAGTTAAACCGGAATTTGAAGGACCAATATTAAGAAGCACAAGATTAAAAATATTAAGGGAGGAGTTTTTAAGTAAAGAAATAAAAACCTAGATACGAACACTCTCTAGTAGCATCCGCAACGATCACGACCAGACATATCTGGCGAAATTTTAAAGTAGCCCTGTTAAATAAAAAATTAAATAACTTTTGGGATTTATAGAAAAGGGAATATTGTCTAAAGTAAACGGTCGTTTAATATATTCCATTTTTGTTGTCATTTATTTCATGCCAAATTTTTTATCTAACTTATTAAGGTATCTTTCCAGCTGTTTAATAGTTGTTAATGATCTTGGGTAATTCCTTTCTTTCCTCCAGTTGCTAATTGTATATACAGTTACTTCAGTACCTATAGCTGCTTCCATAACGGTAATATCACCTTTATCTATATATTCTCTAAGTCTATCTACTAAGGGTTTTGATTTCATTTTAAAAAACAATACCATTGTTTAAAATGTTTGTCAAGTCTTTTTTATTATAAAATTACCAGTAAATTTATTTCTAACCTAATTATTATATATTGTCAAGTCTTTTTTATTATATGTCAAGCCAAAATAGAAATGTCCTATTCTTACCAAAGTAGAAATGTCCTATTTTGTTAAGATTAGTAGTAGTAAATTTTTCTTTTTGTTAATTCTGTGCATAATGTGGATAACTCCTTGTCTTGTATTTTCTCCATGGATGATCCTTTGGCGGTATGTAGACTTTTCTTATTTTGAATTCATACGGTTTTCCCTCATCATTAGCTCTCTTTGATCTGTTTGTTATTTCTCTGTAGTTTAAAGCTTCCCCTTTGTATGCTATTGATATTTTCCCATCTATATGTTCGCAGACTAAAACTTTCTTTGCTCTTATCAGGTTCTCTACCTGACAAAGCTTATTATCATAGCTTATTGTGAAGTCGTTTCTCAGCACTCTCACAGTCTTCCTGCAAAGAATATCATCCAGATTTGCGCTTTCCGGAACTGCTCTGTGCAGATCTGACTTTTTTGCAGGCTCAACCCTGAATCTTTCGTTATAGATCGGCAAATATTCATCCAGAAACTTGTTAGCTTCTTCTTTGGTCTTAATTCCCTTAAGTCTCATTTCCTTTATCAGTCTATCCTGAAATGTCTTAAAAAGTCTCTCTATCCTTCCCTTTGCCTGCGGAGAATCTGCATGGATTACATCTACTCCTAACTCCTCACACGCTCTCTCAAATTGACTCAGCGGCTTTCTATTGTTTAACTCATCTTCTATCGTTGGTTTTCCGTTAGATTTTTATGTTGTGTGCTTGTCTAAATATATACTGGTTGGAATACCATTTTTATTTATATACTTCTTAAAACTATCCATTGCCGGCATTGTTCCTTCATAATCATAAAATCTAGCTGATACATCATTCGTTGCGTCATCTATATATCCCATCAAAACTAGCTCAGATCCCCTTCCTTCCAACCAGTCATGATGCGATCCATCCATCTGTACCATTTCTCCAAAACATTGCTTTCTTTCCCGCCATTGACGATGCTCTTTGTGGTTGCGGCTTACTTTCCATTCACCTTCTGCTATGAGCCAATTGCGTAAAGTTTCATCACTCAGCTTAATCTTATCTATTTCAAAAAGTTTTTCGCTCGCAAGTAAGGGTCCAAATCCTTTGTATTTCTTTTTGTAGAGACTTATGATCATGGCTCTTATCTTCTTAGGTATCGCTGCATTTGATGGCTTTCCTCGTGATTTATGCGCTATCCCTTTATCTCCTTCTCTCTGAACTGCTTTTACTATTCTCCTTATCTGCCTGTCGCTCAAATTTAAAACAGCCTTTGCTTCTATCTGCTTTAATTCTCTATCCAGTATCTTGTGAATTACATGCAGACGCTTTAATTCCCTTTGACTCGCCATGATTATGCCCCTTTCTGCCATAATGCCCTCCTCTTAAAGTGGGTATTATAGCTTCCTTAAAAGCGGACATTTCTATTTTGGCTAATTAGGACATTATCATTTTGGTGTTACAGTCTTTTTTATTATAAGGGCATTAATAATTATGGAAACTGACTTTCTGTGGATAACTTATTGAGTTACCCACATCACTTGGACAACTCCGAAAGTCTTCGGACTTGACCACAGTTCCCACAATACTATTATTTTTTTCTCTCTCTTTTATCAACCCCCAAACCCCATACGTGTTAAGTTAAGCGATGCATTTTCTGATTATGGGTTTCTCAATTTCGAGTATTGGATCACATTGAGTTTCCATGATTTCGAGAGTGGTCAGGCGTGATCGCTGTCGGTTTTTGAGACAAGCGGGAATG
>JAHJDO010000004.1 GCA_018812485.1 bacterium
GATAATACTTGAATTTACCTTGTTTTAATGTTGCGGTCACATTTTCTGAGAAAATTAGTGGTTTTATGTCAATTGAATATTCATTTTATTCCTATTTGGGTTTAATACCGGGGTTGTCTAAAAAGTAAATTCTATTCAAATGGCAACGGATAAAGCAGTTTGCTGTAACAGGTTTATTTCTGTTTTGATGGTCAAAATCTTTTTCTTTGTAATATTTTTATTTCTTATCGTATATATTCTTCTTAAATTATGTGAGATATAGTATAACCCTGCTTCCAAACTTACTTTTTTAATTCCCCTTAAATTGTATCTACGCTTTAACTTATTCAATTTCTCGTCTCCGAAAATAGATTCAACTTCATTTGCTCTTCTCTTTCGCAGTTCTTTTCCCTTTTCAGAATTGAGGTTTTGTCGTGCTTGCCCTTTTAACCGTTCTGCAAGCCAACTAAACTGTAGCGTCCTAGTATTAGTCATATTTTTTTCGTTTAAGCATTTCTTTTTTAGCCTGCAATATTTACATGCTCCTTCTTTAGATTTATAAGAAGAGATATTCCTAATATATCCTGTTTTTGTTATATCTTGTTTATCACAAACAAACATAAGCTTAATATTATTAGGGCATATAAACTGATTATTCTTTTCATCATAACTAAAGTTCTGCAACCTAATTTTCTTATCTCTCCATTTTTGGCTTTTTTCCCTATGATAAGTGTTAAATTTGAGATAATTATTAGTTCTTTTTTTTTCAAGATACCTATGATTCTCTTCTGTTCCATATGCGCCATCAGCATTTACATTTTCAGGAGCCCTACCTAAGTTATCAATCATTCCATCCATAAGCGGAATAAAACTTACATTATCAGCGCAATTATCACTGATTACATAGTTTAAAACAAAACCATTTTCGACTGCAATGCCTTCATTGTATCCTGGCCTGATCGTAAGTTGGTCTTTCATCATCATTCCAACAGCATCATGATCTGTTTTCGAGTAGCTATTTCTTCCATTGAGAATATGTTTCTTTTGATTATAGACTTTTTTTCTTTCAAGTAATTCCTTTGTTCTTCTAACTTTTTTTCGCTGTTCTCTGCCATCTTCTTGGTTAGTTTTGCCTTCTTTGACATTATTGTTTATCTTGTCAATAATCTGCTTGACTTTTTCATCATCAAAACCATTACGCTCTTGTTCAGGCAGATCCTTGCCACCAAAAGTTTTTTCTTCTTTCTCATTAATCTCATCGATATACTTGAAAAGATCATCAAGCTCTTCATCAATCCTAATAGAATGTTTTTCCACTTGCTTTCTCCAGACAATCTTATGTTTATTGGCATTCGCTTCATTTTTTGTGTGATCAATAAAAATATCTTTTGCTTGGATTATTCCTTGATCAAGAGCAAACTTTACAATTTGCTTGAAAATTTTCTTAATATCGTCTTTAAGTCTTAATCGAAAGTCATTTAACGTGTGGAAATCAGGAGTTTGATTTCCACTGATCCAAATAAAGGACAGATTTTCACGCAGGTTTTTTGCAACTAACCTGCTGCTATAGATACGATATATAAAAGCGAGAATCCATGATTTAAGCATCATACGTGGATTGTAGGAGCTTGTTCCTCCACCCTTATATGTATCTAAAATAAATAGTAGATCCATTTCATCGATAATTTGACTTATAAGACGAGCAATATGACCAGCACCGATAAAATCATCAACATTTTTTGGAAGGAGGAATTCTTGATTCTGTGAATATGGTTTAAAAACAACTTTGGGCTTAGGGTGGGAAGGGGAAAAATCTGTAATCTTGATTTTTTTGTTTGTATTAAGTGTTGCTTGGTAGCTTGTTTCTGACATAGAAATCACCTCATTATTTTAAGTTTATTGACGATAAGCTAGTATATATACTTTACGAATTAAGAAAAAGATGAGTGGACTTTTTAGACAACCCCGGTATTACGGTGATGCAAATGAATGAATTGTTAACTGATTCTTGCTTAATCCTTGTTTCTTGATATATTCTTCCATTGCTTTAACATCATAACCATCACCAACAGTATCAATATGACCCCCATCATTCCAAAACTCACCACCCCAAAGCTCATCTTCTTTCAACTTTGGAAATTTCTTAAATACTTGGATTGCGGTTATGCTCTTACAAATCTGCATAATTCTTGAAGGAGAATATCTTGGAGCTGCTTCCACAAGAATATGCAAATGATCACCATCAGTACCAACAGCATCAAAATAGAGATAATATCTTTTAGTGATTTCAGTAAGAATGGATTTAATAAGATTAAAAACAGACTCAGAAATAAGATTCTTACGGTACTTCATAACAAAAACCATATGGTACCGAATCCTATAACTACAATGACAAGCATATTTAGTTTCCATAAAAGAAAAGAACAAATTTGAGTTTAATAAACTAACGCAGCAAGCTGCGGGGTATTAAACCCAAATAGGAATAAAGCGAGAATCCTGAAATTAGCTACGCCAGTCTGAGTTTAGGGGTATTACCTGAATTTCCGAGACGGATTTTCTGTCATTACAATTTGAAATATTCGATGCAAGCATAGGGGTGTAAAACCGGCTTTGTCAACTTAAGTGAGGTAAGGCCTGCAGGGTTTATAAAACATATTTAAACAATGTCGCTCCAACACATAAAAGTTGACAGCGCCGTAAAACCCAAGTCTTAATAAAAGAAAAATAATAAAAACTATCAGGTATTCTTAACTGTTATAATCTTTGAAAATTACAGATTATATGGGCCGTACACATAGGAACTTGCTATTCCAGAAC
>JAHJDO010000005.1 GCA_018812485.1 bacterium
ATGATGATGGTCAAAGCTATTTGCATTGTCCCAATTGCGGCGAGATGATAGAGATAAAGTGATTATTCTTGTGGAAAACCGTAACGGTTCCCCGCTTGTGAAAGCTTCCTGAGCAAAGCGAAGGATTTTTCTTGACAATAAACATTAAGATAATTAGAATATATTCATGCCTAGACAATCACGTATAGTAATGCCAGGTACAGCCCACCATATAACCCAGAGAGGAAATTGTCATGGTATTAGGTCCTCGACAAAGTGGAAAAACCACTTTATTAAATTGGCTCATTGAGAAATATTTGGAACTTAAGGTGTCAAAAGATAATATCTTTTATCCCTCAAAAAGAGGGGTAAAATATCCGCCACACACATGTAAGGAAGGTGAAATATGAAATCTATCTCTAATGACTATAAAATTGTTCGTAAACATATTGAAAAAATAATGCCTCTTCTTGAAAAGCCGGCGACAAAGGTATTACTCTATCCATATCTATCTATCTCTCATAGTCAATATTATAAAGATATAATTTTTCTCTGGGACAACCATCATATGGCAATGCGGTTTGCCTGCTCAGGAAAACCGGAATATTTTAAGTATTTAATAGACAATGTATTACATTATCAAAGCAGTGACGGTTACGTACCTAATTGTATTCATAAAAATGATGGGCCTTCTTGTTTTAGTCCAAGATTTCATGCTCAGCCATTCTTAATGCAAGGAGCACTAATGTATTTGTCTCAAACCAATGATTTACAATGGATAAAAGCGCAGTTTATCAAACTAAAAAAATACCTAAAATATTACGAAACTCATTACAGCGCTCCATATAATCTTTTCCGATGGCCTGTTTCCTGGATGGGCGGTATTGATAATGACGTGGTAACGACGTTCTTCCAGCCAGACACAATTATCCCGGTAGATATAAATGCATGGATATATCTGGAATATCGTGCTGCGGCTATTCTAGCAGGTAAACTAAATAAAAAGGAGAGTTATAATATTTTTCGTAAGAAAGCAAAAGAATTACGCACAAATATTAATAACGTTCTGTGGTATGACGAGGTTAAATCCTATTCAGCCTACAATCTGTGTACTGGTAAACACCAATTCCATTATAAGGATATTTCTGAATCAAGGGGCTATTATGCATTTCAGTCATGTTCAAATTTAATCCCATTATATGCCAGAATACCTGATGAAAAGAAAGCAAGATTGATGATTCAACAGTATGTCATAAATGAAGATCATTTCTTAAGTGCATACGGAATACGCAGTTTGTCAAAATCAAGTGAATATTATAATAACGCTATTTGGGGTAATCCACCAAGATTCGGTGCACATCAAAGACTCACAAACTCAAACTGGCAGGGACCTGTCTGGATACCTCTTTCATATTTTATGTTTCATGCACTTCTACATTATGGATTTAAGAAAGAGGCAAAAAATCTTGCTGACCGGACACTATATCTGCTGGCTTCATCTATTAAGAAAATTGGTTCATTCACAGAAAATTATCATGCAGAAACAGGTGTCCCGCTGTATGCGTCAGGAATGGCATCATGGGATATCCTAGCAGATATAATGAATAAAGAGATGGATGAAAATAAGTGGATAATGAATCCTGTTTTTTTAAAGACAGTTTAGCTATTGATGACTAGAAGAGAACTTAACCTAGTGGCTATCTTTGAAGGAACTGCAGAGGGTGTATTGGCAGCCTCGTCTTGAGACATGGATTAGGCACAACCTCATTCGCTCAAGGAGTTGTTGGAATTCACACGCAAGGTGATTGATATGTTTGCTCCGAAATTAATTCTTGGAATTTCTGATGAAATTTCCCAGATTGGTCAGATTGAAAAAGTAGAAGCCATTTCTGAACTTGTTGATGAGATTTGTGGTTTACCAGATTAAATTCTATGATGACACCAAAAGAAAAATTCATTAAAGCATTAAATAGAGAGCCAATTACTGGGCAGGTTCCTCATTTTGAACTTGTTTTCTATCTGACAATGGAGGCATTTGGAAAGGTTCATCCGGAACACAGAAAATATAATCAATGGGACCAGATGTCTGAGGAAGAACGTGGGTTTCATCGTAGAGATATAGCGGATATTTATATTAAAACAGCTAAAAGATTCCAGCACAGCGCAATTTTACTTCATCCTAACCCGAGAACTGAAGAAGAAACACTCATATTAATTGATTTGGTAAGAGAGAAAACAGGTAACAAATATTTTTTAATGATACATGGTGATGCAACCTTTGCAATTCCTTCTGGAGACAAAATGGTTGAGTTTAGTTATAGATTGAATGATGAATCTGAGAAATTAAAAGCCGAAGCAGAGAGAAAGGTTATAGACGCACTGGAAAAAGCAGAACGTATTCAGAAACATGGAGGGCTTGATGGGTTTGCACTTTGTTCGGACTATTTTGCCTGAACACAGGCCCTTTTCTCAGTCCATCGCTATTTTCTGAGTTTGTTACACCTTACCTCTGTAAATTAATACAAGGTTATCGTGATCTGGGTTTCTACACAATTAAGCATACAGATGGAAACATTATGCCTATTTTAGATCAGCTCATTGAGGCTAATCCACATGCTCTTCATTCTTTAGACCCACAGGCTGGTGTAGATATTGCGGAAATAAAGCATAAAGTTGGAGATAAGGTTTGTCTTATTGGGAATGTTAATTGCGGACTTCTGGATAGTGGTACAGACCAGGAATGTGTAGAATCAGTTCAATATACTCTTAAGAATGGAATGCCTGGCGGAGGATATATATTCTCTACCAGCAATTGTATATATACTGGGATGAAGTTAAAAAGATATGAGTTAATGCTGGATGTCTGGCGTAAGGAAGGGAATTATTCTTCCTATAATTTAGTGTAATCAGTATAATTATAAAAAATATTGGAGGAAAAAATGAAAAAGTCGCTTTGTCACTACAGTTATCATAGAAATATTAAAGAAGAAGCATGGTCTCTTGAGAAATTTGTTTTGGAAACTGAAAAACTAGGTATTGAAGGTATCGATTTCCATGTAGCATACTTGCCTGAATATAAAGAAGCTGTAAAACAGATAAACGCCCTCATGTCCAGGACAACACTTGAACTGTCAGGACTTTCCATGTCCAACAGTTTTAATAAGGATGAAGAAGAATTCGTGGAACAGGTAGAAAAGGTCAAGAGATGGCTTGATGTCGCAGGAGATGTAGGCGCTCCTGTCTCGAGAATTTTTGGGGGAGGGATACAATATGATAAATATATTAAAATTAATACAGAAGAATTGAAAAAAGAATTTGATAAGGTTATAAAGGGAATTGAACTGGTTCTTCCATCTGCCGAGAAAAATAATGTCGTATTGGCTCTGGAAAATCATGGCAGACTGCCAGGTACAGGAGAAGAGCAGGTAGAAATTATAGAAAAAATAAATTCGCCTTTTTTGAAAGCTACGATTGACGTTGGTAATTATATGCAGTGCGGTCAGTCTGGAGATGAAGGAACAAGGATTGCTGCCCCATATTGCAGGTATGTGCACTTTAAAGATTTCAAAAAGGACCCAACTCACAAAAGAGGACTCCGCCCAACTGTTGTCGGAGAGGGGGACGTAGATCATGCTAAATGTCTTCAGCATCTCAAGAATGCAGGATTTGATGGATTTGTTGCTCTTGAATATGAAGGAGAGGAAGATGGGACAACAGGTGTTCCATCAAGTATAGAATTTATGAAATCTGTTATGAAAAATTATTAATAAAAAGGATATGACTAACAAAATGATGACTGAAAAAAGCTATGAATTTCGCAGATATTTGGATGTTGTTCATTTGCCTGACAGAGCTAATTTTGATTTAAAGCCTGAAAAAGATGAACTAATTATTGAAGAAGGCTGGAGTATCGTCGTCAGCAGGAGGGCATCACAACTTGTTTTAAATGTGGCCAAGGACTTACAGGATTATCTGTTGGTTAGTATGAATGTATCTGTATTGCTGAGGAGAGTTAGCGATGTAGCATCCGCAGCAGATACAGGTAAGAAGATTATTGTTCTCGCTGCTAAAGAAGAATTACCCAAACTTGGAGACAAACTGTCTGTTCCGCGCAGCTACCGTATCATTTACTCTCAGGAGCGGGTGATAGTATGTGGGAACGATGAGCGCGGTGTAGGTCAAGGCAGTTATTATATTGAAGACTTAATGAATCTCCGAGAAGCACCGATTTTGCAGCACATGGATGTAATCCGAAAACCAGTTTTTTCACCACGAATGACTCATTCTGGCTGGGGTCTTGATAATTTTCCTGATAATTATCTAAATCTGGTTGCACATTCTGGTATGGATTCAATTCTTCTTTTTGTAAAAGGTGTTGATCAAACGCCTTTAGGATATCAGGACTTCAATAATCTTGTCGACCGCGCAGCTCGTTTTGGACTGGATGTGTATTTTTATAGTTACTTAAAGAGTTTGAAACATCCGGATGAAGCTGATGCAGAATCTTACTATGAGAGTACATACGGCGCGATTTTCAAGGCTTGTCCACGAGCCAAAGGTGTAATTCTCGTAGGAGAATCATGTGCATTTCCAAGCAAGGATCCGAATACCACACAAAGTCTCCTGCCTTCCACTGATGGTATCCCCTCAGCAAAACCAGACCCATGGATTTGGCCCTGCTGCGATTATGCTGAATGGCTCAACATGATAAAGAAGGTAGTACGCAAACATAGTCCTGATGCTGAAATTGTTTTCTGGACATATAACTGGGGCTGGGCGCCTGAAAAAGAGAGGCTAAAGCTGATACGTTCTCTTCCAAAAGATATTACCCTGCTTGTTACTTTTGAAATGTTTGAGCAAATCAAGAGAGAGGGAATAACAAATGCCTGCATGGATTATACAATTTCATTTGAGGGTCCCGGCAAATATTTTACGAGTGAAGCTAAAGCTGCGCGCGAACGTGGTATTCAGCTTTATGCAATGAGCAATACCGGCGGTCTTACCTGGGATTACGGCGTGATTCCTTATGAACCAGTGCCTTATCAGTGGGCACGCCGATATAATGGATTGCTTAGCGCTAATAAAGAATGGGGATTATTAGGATTGATGGAGTCGCATCATTACGGCTGGTATCCCTCTTTTGTCAGTGAATTGGCAAAATGGGCGTTCTGGAGTCCGGGTTCGGATATTAAGCATATTTCAGAGGCAATAGCTCAACGGGATTTTGGTATAAAAGCAGTTCCACAGGTGTTGAAGGCATGGAAGTATTGGAGTGAAGCAATCCAATACTATGTTGTTACTAATGAGGATCAATATGGGCCATTCCGTATCGGTCCATCTTTCCCTCTGGTTTTTCAACAAGACGTAAAAATTCCCAGTAGTTGGCATGCGCACTTTGGTGGAAGTATTATTCGTACCAATTATAAATCTTCTTATCGACCGTACAGAGAATGTATCCAATCCTATCGTCCAAGCCGTGTTGATGTAGAAATTAGAACTTTGCAGAAGATGGTAGCCTGTTGGCAAAAAGGCGTTGAATGTATGCAAAAAGCTGTAGATATAGTTCCAGAGAAAAAACGTTCTAACACTATAAGGCTTCTAAACCTGGGTACTTTTATACTTAATTCTACAATCACAGCTATACATGTAAAGAGTTGGTGGAAGCTGAATAATCTCCTGGCAACCGAAGCAAGCTCTAAGAAGGCGCATGCTATTTTGGATAAGATGACAAAGATTGCTAAGAAAGAAATCGATAATGCAGAAGCTACTATCCCTCTTGTAGAAATGGATTCCCGTCTTGGATGGGAACCAAGCATGGAATATATGACTGATAAGGCACATCTGGAATGGAAAGTAAGACAAGTGCGAAATGTCATAGAAAATGGAATTCCCCAATATCGTAAATTACTCTGGTAAAAAAATAGGAAGGAGTAATATAACTTATGAAGAAAGATAAGACCAGACAGTGCGATGTAGTTTTCGGCATTGATATAGAGACTGATATTGGCTCTTTTACCACTAATTATGAAGGAGTTAAGTATGGCCGGCTTTGTTGTCAATAATGAAAAAGCACGACATTAAAGCCACCTTTTTCTGGACCGCTCATGCCGCTGAGAATAATCCCAGAATGTTAAAAAAGGTTCGTGATGCTGGGCATGAGATTGGATGCCATGGCCTTGTACATGAGACCATGGGCAATGAAATTTTTCCAATTCCCAATAATTGGCCTGTATTTCCTTTTGAGGTTGAAGAACGAAGAGGCTACCATGATTGTTAAAAGGGGGTCAAATCTTGACATTTGACCCTTTACTTCTTGCGCTTATAAATATTTTTTTGCGTTCAGCATAGGATGGAATAAATCTATTAGCTATAATTCCCTCAATAAGCAGCAGCAATATTAATAAAAAGAGTAAAGGATTTGAGAGTCTTACCCCTTCTCTTGTTCTTCTCATGCTTGGAATAATCTCATCGAATGTAGATATAAAGCTTAAATTCCCTTTTATATACCTATTAATCTCATCTCTGGCTATTTTTGATAGATCTGACTCCTTGGTATCAAGGTTAACAGCAAATAGAGTCTTGCCTTTATTAACCTGATAAATACCTGACGTTTTTGTGTCGGTATAACTGAATGTATCATTCTCAATGGATGTAGTCTGCCAGAGAGTACCATCCGGACTTATTACTGAAACTTTTTCCGTATCAGGAGGAATCTTAAGCCTGAGTGCTGAATTAACTAAATAACTTTGCGGCTGATTCGTCTCTCGTTCCAGTGAATATATAATCTGATGCAGAAACGGCAGGTATGCAGGATGAATAGGGAAGTCATTCCACGAAATATTAGGAGAACTTGTAAACAAGAAGATTCTTCCTTTACTCAACTGTTTTTCTAAAAACATAGGATAACCATTTGTGTACCAGGATAGCACCTTTGTCGATTGTTCCAGGGCAGGATCATATTGTACAGCATAAATCTTATAAAAATGGATATGGCTTAAATTGACATTTGTCCCTTCAAATATATCGAATATCTTGTTTTTATAATGTACTTTTGCAAACGTAAAAAAATTAGAATGGTCATCTTCATCCCCCATAGACATAAGAAGTTTTGAAGGCAGTAATTCACTCTCATAAAAGATACGGTTATAATCCGGAACATTAGTATTATTTCCCAGGAATATCAGCAGGTTTCCTCCTTTATGTACGTATGGTTTTAGTATGTCTGCAATACCCTGATCGTTGACCTTTACGTTGGCAAGTATAACAAGAGAATATTTGTCCAACTTTTCAGATAAGAAGCCCTCTCTGGTTATTTCATCTATCTTTATGCTTGATAATGCCCCTTGGGATGGGCTCAAAGCAGATCTTAAATAAAAACACTCATCTAAATATGGAAAAATAGATTTATGCCCATTAACAAGAAGTAATGGAAATACGGGAGCTGCTTTAACAGTAAAAAAATATTTGTTATCTATGTTCAGCTTGTCATGGTCAATACTAATATAGCCGTGGTGCAATCCCGGCTTATCCATGTCCACTGAGAAATTCAGGATAATCTTTGAGTTGGCATCTATATATGCTGTCTGTTCCTGTTTTTTCACATTGTCAATATAGATATAAGTGTTTGTTTTTGTTGCATAGTTTGAGAAATTGTTTATCTCAGCATGCGCCTGTAGAGACATTCTCTCTACCTTAAGTTTTACATCTGTTATTGCAGTATTAGAAAAATCTTCCTTGCCTGTATTTACAAGATATAGATGCACATCGGAGCTAAGATTAATTGGAGATTTTATATTATCCCAGGAAACCTTTTGCAAATCTGTAATCAAGTATATCTCCTTATTAGGCCCTGCAGACTTAGCAAGAATTTTTATTGCTTCAGTTAAAGCCGTCCCAATGTCAGCATAATCATTTGATAATGAAATATCTGGCATAATATCCTCCAGACCACCTTGATATCCTCTGCCGTTCGTTAGAATAAGTGCAACTTCATCTGCTCTTTTAATAGATTTCGATATTTGTATAGCAGCATCCTTTGCCTTATCAAAAGGCGTATCCGTTCCTCTATAAGCCATGCTGTATGAATTATCAAGGATAATAACAGCGCTTACTGCTTTCCCTTTCCCGAAAAATGAAAATCCAGAGAATTTTACAACAGGTCCTGATATTGCAAGCGATATGAGTATAAGAATAAGGATTCTGAGCAATAATAATATGATTTGTCTGAGCTTTAATCTTGTCATTGTTCTAAGATGCGAGAGCTTTAAGAATCTTAAAGTGCTAAATTGAATGGTTTCAGTTTTGCGATTTGATACCAGGTGTATTACGATAGGAATAATCCCTGACAACATACCAAAGAGGAAAATCGGATTAAGAAAGAATATTGACATTTATCCCAGTCTTGCTCTTTTAGAAAGATATGAACACAGCGCTGCGTCCAGAGGCACAGATGTATCCGCCCTTACATAGTCTATCATCCCTTCAGAACAATCGCGCTTATACTTATGTGTAAAGCTGTCAATCTCTGCCCAATATTGCTCGCGGATAAGTTTAGGATTCACGGAAAGAGTTTTTTTTGTTTCTATATCTTGAAAAACAGCAGGCTTCTCATAAGGGAATGTTGTCTCATATTTATCAAGAACATGAAAGACAATGACCTCTTGTTTTTTATGCCTGAAATGCTTTAGCCCTTTTATTACTGATTCTGCATCATCAAGCAGATCTGATATCAAAATTATTAACCCTCTTCTCTTTATTGTTTCAGCCAGATCATGGCAGGTTTTGCTAATATTAGTTTTTTGTCCTGATGAGGTTCTATCAAGTGTTTGCAGGATATTTTTTAAGTGACCTCTACTGCATTTAGGTGGTATATAATCTTTTATTTTTTCATCAAACACCACAAGACCTACGGAATCTCTTTGCTTAATCATCAGATAAGCAAGGGATGCAGCAAGAAAACAGCCATATTCATACTTTGAAACATGTCCTGACTTGAAGAACATGGAATTACTTGCATCCAGAAGAATATAAGCTTTAAGATTTGTTTCCTCCTCATATCTCTTTATATATAATTTATCTGTTTTTCCATATACTTTCCAGTCTACATGTTTTAGGTCATCTCCCAGGGAATATTCCTTATGTTCAGAGAATTCTACGCTGAATCCCTGATATGGACTTTTATGCAGGCCGGATATAAATCCTTCAACAACTAATTTTGCAACAAGGTTCAGGTTGGATATCTTTGCAATTACCTTTGGATCGAGAAACCTACGATAGCTTTGCATAATCCTTTCTGTTGGTTCTGTAATTGTATTGAGCAGCTTCTCTATAATCTTCTCTGAGTCTATTCCTTCAGCTTCTGCATTAAAATTGATAATAATTCTATGTCTGAGTACAGGAGCAGCAACACTTCTTACATCTTCACAAGATACGTTATAGTCACCCCGTGTTATTGCTCTCGCTTTTGCGCCGAGTATTAGATACTGAGCGGCTCTTGGCCCTGCCCCCCAGCTGACCCAGTCTTTTATGAATTCCGGAGCAGAAGCATCCTTTGGCCTGGATGCTCTTACAATGTTTGTCGCATATATGACTACATGGTCAGAAACAGGAATGCGCCTTGTGATTCTCTGAAGCTCAAGTATCTTTTCCCCATCCAATACAGGAGTGAGTTCAGTATTGGTTTCGTATGTAGTAGATTTGACTATTTCCTGCTCTTCAGTTTTGGAAGGATAGTCTATATTGATATTAAACATAAATCTATCCAGCTGCGCCTCAGGCAAAGGATACGTGCCCTCCTGCTCTATAGGATTCTGTGTCGCTAAAATAAAAAACGGAAGCTCCAGAGGATAGGTTACCCCTCCTGCAGTTACTTTGTATTCCTGCATTGCTTCAAGCAAGGCAGCCTGTGTTTTTGGTGGTGTCCTGTTTATCTCATCAGCCAGCACTATATTTGCAAAGATCGGACCTTCTATAAATTTAAAACTCCTCTTGTGCGTTTGAGAATCCTCCTCCATGATATCCGTCCCTGTAATATCTGAGGGCATAAGGTCAGGAGTAAACTGAATTCTTTTAAACTTTAAATCCATGACCTGCGCAATTGTATTTACCATTAATGTTTTTGCCAGTCCGGGCACGCCGACAACAAGGCAATGACCTCTGGAAAACATGGCAATCAAAATTTCATCTACTATCTGCTGCTGACCAATAATTACCTTGCGAATTTCTTTTAAGATTTTCTCTCTGGCATTCTTAAATTCTTCAATTGCCCCTAAATCCGCTTCAACAATCTTACTGTCATCCATTTCAGTATCCTCCTTAAATTACTTCGCATAACCTTTGTTAGAAATCTATTATAAATCACAACAACAAAACAATCCATTCGTTTTTTTGATGAAATCCTGTGTAGGGGATAGGCATGCCTGTCCCCTACATAAAAATCGCAAATGCTTCTACAATAACCGCCAGCTAAAGCAGGCGGTTGAGGGGGAGGGGACAACCTAAAGCAAAGGGATAGGCGCAACCAATATCGTGGGATTTATTTACCTGTAATCTTGTGAAAGAACTTTAGGAATTCATTAAACTGCACTCTTTTATCAAACTTTTCTTCCATAAGCTTACGAGCGTTTTTACCCATCTGCAGGTAATTGTTTTTATCTGAGGAGAGTTTGACAATCGCATCTATAAGTTCTTTCTGGTTACCGGGTTCTACCATGTATCCTGTTTTCCCATTAAAGACAACTTCAGGTACTCCTGCTAATTCCGACGCTATAACGGGCAGTCCCATAGACATTGCTTCAAGCAGGACATTTGGCAAACCCTCCTTATAGAGGCTGGGAAGAACTAGTATATCAATTCTTTCAAAAACATAATTTGGTTCATTAGTAAAAGGGAAGAATGCCACGTTTTTTTCAAGATTCATTGTTTTAACTTTTGCTTTCAACATTTCTTCATCTGGCCCGTCTCCAACAAGCATCAAATGAATGTCAGGAATAGAACCAGCTGCGAGCTTTGCAACCGCCTCGAGAAGAATGACCTGTCCTTTTCTTTCTTCAAAAGAGCCAACTGAGCCCAGAACCGGAGCGGCAGTACCACAAAGAGGATAACGCCTCAAGGATTCAGCTTTGTTTTCATCTGAAGAAGTAAAACGGTCAATTTCTGTTCCCTGATAGATTAGCTCAACCTTCTCAGAAGGGATTTTATAATTATCAATAAGATACTTGCGTGTAAAGTCTGTGATACTGATGATTCTTACATTAATGGAGTCATCAGGAAGATAAAATTCCCTCAGATATTCAGGTACAATAGTCCCTGTTTTTGGTATAAGAATTGTGTCAAGACCAGCTTGTTTTATGCATTCAGCGCCAAAAACAGCGCAGTGGAATCCATGCCTCGGCGGATGCACGGTACAAACAGCAACATCACAGTTATTCAGACCTTCAATCCATATCCTTTTAAATTCATTGCCTTTGGCTACAACCCTGTCCCAGTCATATGCAATAATATGTGCTCCTGCTTTAGAACATTCATTAGCTACCCAGCTACCCAGAGGCGCAATAACAGTAACAGCCTCTCCTTTATTAATGAAAGCTTTGGCCGCTTCAGAAACCCAGATCTGAGTTCCGCCATGAAGATGTGTATCTTCGATAAATCCGATATGCATATACTTCAGTCCTTAGATCTTTTCAAAGTTCTGAGCAGTTTATAAAATGTCTCTGCAAGAACTTTAGTTCCATAACGCATTCTTACAGCATTGACGTTATGCTTTTTGAGTTCTTCTTCATTTTCCCCGAACATTAGCTTTGTAGCTTTACTAAGAAAATCCTGAGAAAAGTCATTCTCGGGAAAAAGCACGCACTTTATCTGCTTCTCTTCAGGAAGATATTTCCCTACAACATTGGCAAAAACCTCCTCAGGATAATAGTGGCTGCATATAATAGGAATTCCACACGCACTAGCCTCAATAATAGGCAATCCTCTGCCTTCAGTTTCACTGGGGAACAAAACTACTGTAGCAAGTCTGTAAATGTCCTCAATATGCATACGTTCCAGTCCATTTGCCTTAAAGCTTGGGTGTTCTTCTGTTCCTACTGAAAACGCGATAAAGATACGGTCAGAAATATCCTCTGGCAATACTGAACATAAATCAACATAAGCGTTCAAAACAGTTTCAAGATCTGCCTGATGCTCTATGGGAACAGGCCCTGTTATATGGAGAATAAGTTGAATGTCTTTATTGCTTTCAAATTCCTTGCGAAAAAAGGGATAATTCATAAGCGCAGAAAAAAGATGCAAATTCTTTTCAATACGTTTTCTGGCAACTACGCGCGTGGGCTGCAAGCAGTAAATAATCTTTTCATTTGTTAAATCAAGCTCAAGCCCATCTCTAAATCCACAAACTATGGGCTTTTGTCCCTTCATCCAGTTTGTGAGATTCCCAATATGAGAGGAAACCGGAACAGGTTTGATTTTTGGTTTGCCGTCTGAAAGGATATATGCCATTCGCAAACGGGACGACATAACATCTTGCTTTGTATATTCTCTTAAAAATTCATCGCTTATGAAAGTAGATATTTCAAACACTCTATTTTCAGGAAACCCATAATGTGTAGTAAGGTAACGCGATTGCTTATGATTTATATTTACCTGAATCCAACGCTTTCCATTCCATGGATAAAGCTTTTTAAACAGCGAAAAGAACGCCAGATTCTTAATGTTTTTAAAAAAGTGATCCCTTATCCCTGCTTTTTCTCCGAGTTTGCGTTCTGAAGCAGGTTTTCCTCCTTCCCAATAGAAATCATGATTTGAATTCAATACATACATACCAAGAGCTTCAGAAACTAAAATAGTAGCAAGCGCAATCGCAAAGTTTCCGGGATTTGAAAAAATATTAACAGGGAAAAGCAATGCAATTTTCTTATCCACTACATAGGAGCCAAGTTCTTCTGCAAAAGAAACTGCCTGATCCCACATCTCCATCGCAAGATCACTGGAAACTTTGCTGCCCTCGGGCATATCCTCATAAAAAAGCTTTGAGAAACACTTCCCTTTGTGCCATTTAGACCATCCGTTCATTTCACGGATATGAAAACGATTCCACGACGGTTTAAGAACCGCATCTGCTTTATCGTGAAAATCGCCGCTGATAAAATGAAGAACAGGGAGAGTGGTATGAGTGTCTGCAAAAATTCTTTCCATGCAATGGGCATATTTACTTATCTCTATTGAAACTCCATCAATTCCAAAATCGTATGTAATAAACGCAATACCATTATGAAGTGCGCTCAGGAATTCCTTGTCAGTGAATGCCTCAATCTCAGGAGAAGCTCTCTTTACAGATTCAAGGACGGCTGAGATATCCTTCCATCTTTTAACCTTTTTTTCTGAAAGCATCTGTTTCATCTGGGCAAAAAGAACTTTCTTATTATGTGTCATTAATTATACTCCCGGATCCATGACTATAATCCGTATGTTAGCATAATGGCAGAACTTTGCAATAAATTTGCCATTCGACATTCTTTATGATAAAAAACATAATTAAACTAATAACACAACGCAAGTGATTGCTAGGATGTTAGATAAAACGGGTAAAACTTATTTTAACTGGTGCGGAGAAATGCGGAATATAGGATTATGCAGACAAGAAAATTAGGATATAGTGATTTAAATATAACAGTTATCGGTCTCGGCACATGGGCAATTGGCGGAGGCGGGTGGAAATTCGCATGGGGGCCGCAGGATGACAAAGAATCAATTGCTGCTATACGTGAAGCAGTTGATATTGGCATAAACTGGATAGACACGGCTGCTCTTTATGGCCTTGGACATTCTGAAATCGTTGTGGGTAAAGCTATAAAAGAAATGAGAGAAAAACCTATTATTGCAACAAAATGTTGCAGATGCTGGGATAAAAAGCGAAATATATTCAACAGTTTAAAAAAGGATAGTATTCGTTCAGAGGTTGAAGCAAGTTTAAAGAGACTTAGAGTAGATGTTATTGACCTGTATCAGATTCACCATCCTAGTCCTGATGAAGAGATCGAAGAAGGATGGGAAACAATAGCAAATCTCATAAAAGAAGGGAAAATTCGCTACGGCGGTGTTTCAAACTTTAGTGTGGAACAGCTCAAACGCATTCAACCTATTCATCCAGTAGTATCACTCCAGCCGCCTTACAGCATGTTGGAAAGAGGTATTGAAGATGAGCTGCTGGATTATTGCAAAAAAAACAATATTGGAGTTATAGTTTACAGCCCAATGCAAAGAGGGCTTCTTGCAGGAAAGTTCTCTAAAGAACGAGTTAAAAATCTTCCAAAGGATGACCATCGGCGCAAGAATATGCAATTTCAAGAGCCCAAGTTAAGTGCAAATCTTGAACTCGTAGAATCTCTCAGACCTGTAGCTGAGAAGAACAATATAACTCTTGCGCAGCTTGCCCTGGCATGGGTTCTGCGCAGAAAAGAAGTAACTGCAGCAATTGTGGGAGCAAGAAACAAATTGCAGATTAAGGAAACTGCAGCTGCGGGTGATGTTAAACTTACTGAAACCGATATCGAAATAATTGAAGAATTATTAAATATCTGAATATTTTACACATTTTCTTTATTTTATAGTATACTGACTCTATGGATACTCATTGCTTGACTACGGATGAATTGCCAGATTTAACAATTGAAAAGATTGGATCTTCAGGTGTAATTTCTCCCATCGTAAGAAGCAGAGATTACTTCACTAATGACCATGAAAAAATTCTAATATATTCACATTCTAAAGATTTAAAAACATGCCAAAGCCCTGATAAAGAACCTCCAATGTTTGAAAGAGCTGGTCCAAGGCAAAGAATCTTCTTTGACGGGGAAAAAATAAACTGTGGAATAGTTACTTGTGGAGGATTATGTCCTGGGCTCAACGATGTAATACGGACAATTGTTCTTAGCCTTGTATGGCAATATGGTGTCAGGAAAGTTTTCGGCTTTCGCTATGGATATGCAGGCCTGTCATCAAGCGCCCCTAAAGAACCATTAATATTAACCCCGGAATCTGTTGACGAAATTCAACATAAAGGAGGAGACATCCTGTCATTGTCCCGCGGTCAGCAAGACTCGGATGATATAGTTAGCAATCTGGAAAAAAGAGAAATTAGTTTATTATTTGTTATTGGAGGCGATGGCACACTAAGAGGAGCTTCAGATATAGTCAAGGCGATAAAGAAAAGAGATTTAAAAATTGGGGTAATTGGAGTTCCAAAGACAATTGATAACGATATCTGCGCAGTAGAGCAGTCTTTTGGTTTTTCAACAGCTGTTGAAGCGTCGCGTTCAGCCATTTGTGGAGCACACGAAGAAGCCAAAGGAGCATGGAATGGTGTTGGGTTAGTTAAACTAATGGGCAGGGATTCTGGCTTTATTGCTGCTTATGCTACTCTGGCAAACAGTGATGCAAACTTCTGTTTTATCCCGGAAGTACCTCTTGTTTTAAAAGGAGAAAACGGATTTTTGCGTCTGCTTGAGAAACGGTTGGACAGGAAGCATCATGCGCTAATTGTAGTAGCCGAAGGAGCAGGACAGGACTTGATACGAGAAGCTGGTTATCAAGAAAGAGATGCTTCAGGCAATATTGTACATAAGGATATCGGCGGGTTCTTAAAGAAAGAAATTATAAAATATTTTAAAAAGAAGAAAAAACCATTGGTTTTGAAATATATAGATCCGAGCTATATGATACGAAGCATACCTGCCAATTCTCAAGATTCAGCATTCTGCCTGATGCTTGGACAAAATGCTGTGCATGCCGGGATGTCAGGCAGAACAAATATGGTAATAAGCTACTGGAACCAGTACTTTGTGCATATCCCCATATCACTGGCTGTTCTAAGGAAGAAAAAAGTTGACCCAAACGGCCATTTATGGCAGACTGTTTTGGAAACGACCGGTCAGGTATGATTCAAGCGTTATATGCTTACCTCCGCTTGTAAACAAAAACTTTGGGAAAACTTGTGAAAGAGTGTAATGATATTGAAAAAACGTATGATAGAAGCATTGAAAAATTTATGGAAACCTATCAGGAAAGAGGAAGATGGTAGTAAAAACAGTTCGCGGGACAAGTGATATATTACCAAGTGATGTAGGTACCTGGCAGGCGTTAGAGCTTGTTTCCAGAAATCTGCTGGAAGCTTATGATTATAGGGAGATTCGCACGCCTATATTTGAACAAGCCGGACTCTTTCAAAAAAGTGTTGGGGAATCTACAGACATTGTAAGTAAAGAAATGTATGTGTTCTCTGATAAAAAGGGTAGGGAACTCGCTCTTAGACCTGAAGGAACTGCCTCGATCGTACGCTCATTTGTTGAGCACAATATGTATACACAGCCTTTTCCTGTAAAACTATACTACATAGGCCCGTTTTTTAGATATGAAAGGCCGCAGTCAGGAAGAGCAAGGCAATTTCATCAAATCGGAGCAGAGGCAATTGGGATTGAAGATGTGAGACTGGATGCAGAGATAATTGATATTGCAATCCAAATTCCATCCAAAATGGGCATTAAAAACCTAAAAGTAATGCTAAACAGCATTGGTTGTAAGGAATGTAGGTTGAAGTACATAAAACGTCTTCTGAGGCATCTTAAAGACCGAATCAAAAACCTTTGTGTGGACTGTAAACGCAGATACTCTACCAATCCTTTAAGAATTCTGGACTGTAAAAAACCAGAATGTATTCAAAATGTAAAAGATGGACCTACTATCACAGAGAATTTATGCGCCAAATGCAGGAATAAACTTGAGACAGTTGAGAAACACATAAACTGTTTAGGCATTGATTATCAAATACAGCCTTATCTTGTTCGCGGCCTTGATTATTATACAGGTGTGATCTTTGAGATTATTCATTCTCAGCTAGGCGCGCAGAATGTAGTTGCTGCCGGAGGAAGATATGATAATTTGGTTGAACAGATGGGTGGAAAATCAACTCCTGCTGTTGGATTTGCAGCAGGAATTGAGAGAATGATAATGCTATTAGCACATAGAAACTTCCAAAGCAGCAACTCAGTATACCTAGTGTATCTCGATTTCCCCATGAATGAAAGAGTGTTTGCATTACTTGCTGCATTAAGACAAAATGGAATACATACCAAAACAACTTATCAGGAAAAAACTCTTAAGAACCAGTTGAAGACAGCCGCAAAATCAAACTGCAAATTTAGTCTGATTTTAGGCACAGATGAGCTATCAAAAGGAACGGTTATTCTTCGCAATATGAAAACAAGCACACAGGAAGAGATTAGGCTAGATAATGCAGTATCAATCATAAAGGTGGAATTGAAATGGTAGCCACATATCATCAGCAAAATAAAGAAATTCTCAAAACGAATTATGCAAATAGGTTGGATTGAGACCTGATTTTTGGGATGCTATTTATAGAATTATTTGGATCAATTGTAGAGGTGAATCTTGTGTTTGCCTTTTTGTTCTTGTGTATTTTCATTGAGGTTTTAAGCAATTTTAGGTATAGTGGCAGTAAAGTAGTAATAAACGTCTAGTGATAAGGAGAGAGATGGAATACCAGCCAGACTATAGGCATTTTACTGATGTAATGAGGAACGTGCATCCGTCAAGATTGCCGGTCTATGAACACAGTATCAGCCCCAACGTGATGGAGATCGTGCTAGACACGAAATTCTCAAATCTGGCGCAGGGAGATCAGGCGGATCTCGACGAGTTCTTTCGTTACTACTGTCGTTTCTTTCGGGAGATGACTTACGACGTTGTCTCCTTTGAGGTGGGCATAACAGAGATTCTCCCAGAGCACGGTGCGATCATGGGAGGCAAGCCTGGTCCAATTCAGAGCCGTTCCGATTTTGAGTTATACCCTTGGGATGAATTACCACAGAAATTTGCGCAATATGCCATCCCGAAGTTTGATTCACTTATTGCATCAATGCCGAATGGGATGAAGGCAGTCGGCGGAGTTGGTAACGGCGTTTTCGAGATAAGCGAGGACCTTGTGGGTCTCGAATACCTTCCGTTTATGCAAGTCGACGATCCTGATCTATACTCGGATCTATTTAAGAAGATCGGTGACACGATGTGCGCTATCTGGACAGAATTCGTGAATCGATATGAGAGCACTTTCATCGCGTGTCGTGTCGGTGACGATCTTGGGTTTAAATCCTCTCTCCTGACTAACCCCACAACGGTAAGTGAACACATTATTCCGCAATACAGGCGAGTTATTAATATCGTTCATACCGCCGGTAAGTCATTTCTTTGGCACTCATGTGGCTGCATTTTTGAGGTCATGGAAGCTTTTATCGCACTGGGGATTGATGCGAAGCATTCAAACGAAGATGCGATCGCTCCGTTTGACCGATGGATACAGGAGTACGGAAGTAGAATTGGATTGCTTGGCGGCTTTGATATGAACTTCCTCTGCACGAAGAGCCCTAATGAAATCTACGACGTTGTCTTTGATTCAGGGCAACGCTATCGCTCAACTGTTCGTGGCTATGCACTCGGTTCCGGCAATTCGATCCCCGACTATGTTCCCGTAGAGAATTATCTGACCATGATCCGAGCTGCACAAGCAATTCGTGAAAATGAAAAGTAGTGCAGATCGTTGGAAATAAAAACAATGACACAAACTAATCTATGGAAAAGGACTTACCTCTGCGGGCATGTGAGCAAAAGAGATGTTGGGCAGCGGGTTGTTGTAATGGGATGGGCAAGGACATTACGTGACCATGGAGGGGTGATATTTATTGATCTTGCTGACAGAGAGGGGATTGTACAAATCGTATGCAACACTGAGGTTAGCACAGAGACACATAAGATAGCAGGTAGTATAAGAAACGAATGGGTCATTGCAGTAAGTGGAGAAGTAAAAAACAGAACTTCTGACACAATCAATCTTGGTATTCCAACCGGAGAAATAGAGATATTCGCAGAAGAGATAAAGATATTCTCCAAATCTAAGGCATTGCCGTTTGAAATCAATAACGATATAGACACATCAGAAGAGATAAGATTAAAATACAGATATCTTGACTTGCGTCGACCGGATATGTTGAAAAATATAATCATAAGACATAAAGTGTGTCAGGCTACAAGAAGCTATTTATCTAACCAGGGCTTTATAGAAATAGAGACTCCTGTACTTACAAAAAGCACTCCTGAAGGTGCAAGGGATTATCTTGTTCCAAGCCGCATTAATCCTGGTAAATTTTTCGCTTTACCTCAATCTCCGCAGGTATTTAAACAGATCCTGATGGTTGCAGGCATAGATAAATATTTCCAAATCGCTAAATGCTTTAGAGATGAAGATCTTCGGGCTGACAGACAGCCTGAATTCACTCAAATAGACATAGAGATGTCATTTGTAGACGAAGAGGATATCTATAAACTAACAGAAGGTCTAGTGTCTCGTATTTTTAGCGAAGTTTTGGATATAAAAATAAAAACTCCTTTTAAACGGTTTACATACAAAGAGTCAATGAACATATACGGAACTGACAAGCCCGACATCCGGTTCGGGCTTGAGTTTGTAGACATTGGAGACGTTTTTGAAAACACCTCATTTAACGTGTTTAAAAAGGTTATTGAAAATGGGGGACAAATAAAAGCAATAAACATTAAAGATGGGGCGCAGATTTCATTGAAGGAAATAGAAAACCTTACTTCAATTGCATGCGCAGGCGGCGCAAAAGGAATGGCATGGATAAGAGTTGCAGAGGACGGAATGAAATCTCCTATAATTAAGTTTTTTAAAGAAGATGAAATTGATCTGCTTTCGAAGAAAATGCATACAGAAGTTGGTGATCTACTTGTTTTTGTTGGCGATACTCCTGATATTGTTGCTAATTCATTAAAAGATGTGAGGAACTACCTTGGGGGAAAAATGGGTCTTATAGATGAAAATAAATTTGAATTTGTCTGGGTCACAGATTATCCCTTACTAAAATGGAATGAAGAAGAGGAAAGGTTTCAGGCAGAGCATCATCCCTTTACAGCGCCAAAGGAAGAAGATGTTCCGTTACTTGACACTGCTCCTGGGAAAATAATGTCCAGATCTTATGATTTAGTATTAAACGGAATTGAAGTATGTAGCGGCAGCATAAGAATTCACTCCAGAGAAATACAGGAGAAAGTTTTTAAGCTTTTGAAAATTGATAGGGGAGAGGCAAAAAAAAGATTTGGTCATTTGCTTGAGGCGTTCGATTATGGAGTTCCTCCACACGGAGGTATTGCTCCTGGATTGGATAGGCTTATAATGCTTATGACTGGAAGTAAATCAATTAGAGATGTGATTGCATTTCCTAAAACCCAAAAGGCTATTTCTCTCATGGACGGCTCTCCGTCAGAGGTGACTGAAAACCAACTGAAGGAATTACACATTAGACTATTAAAAGGCAATGAATAAATCCAATATTACTAAGAGAAAAAAGATCCTGTACCGCTGGCTGCTTGGAATAGTGGTGTATTTTGCGCTTGTAGGCTCATTAATTCCCACTATTAAAGTACATAGAATAAACATTAAAGAATCAGATATTGCCAAAGTCGACATTTTTTCTCCGTGTAACTTCCCTGTTGTAGATAAAGAAAAAACGGCCATTGCTCAACAGGAAGCTGTGCGCAAGACAAAACCTGTTTATGAGATAGACACTAAAATACTACAGGTCAGTAGAAAAAAATTATACCAAATTTTTGATGAAATAGAAAAGTTATATCAGTCAAAGATTAAAACACCAGAACATGATATAGAAATACCTGAAGAAATTGCAGGAATTACACTATCTTCTAAACTAACAAATTTATTTGTTGAATGTTATGACAAAACACTCCAGAAAAAAGCAACAGACATTCTTGATAACTTCCTTTCAACAGGTGTTATTAAAAACCAGAAGGAACTTACTGGAGAGCATAAAGAAGTTTACATAAAAGATAAACATTCTGAGGCTGGTTGGGGAGTGAGCATAAATAAGATAATATCTGTTGAAAATATAGATATTATTATCCAATCCCGTGTTGAAGAAAAGATTGAAAATAAAAAGTTAGTAAAACCGACAAGCTTACTCATTAAAGCCCTTATTGTTCCAAACATATCTTATGATCGCATAGAAACAGAAAAGGAAAAAGAACGAGCTATTAAGAATGCTCCTCTGCAATATAAAACGATATCTAAAGGAGAAAGCATAATAAGAAAAGGAGAAAAAGTTACAAAGGAACAATTAGAATATATAAATGCCCTAAACCAGTTTTCGGGGAAATCCCGTCTTAACTGGCTTAAACAGATTGCAGGCGTATGTCTTTCCTTTCTTATAATCATCTTCATCCTGGATATATACATTAATAAGTTCTTACAGCATATATTTTCGAATATTACCGCACTGGCTATTGTCAGCTTAGTTATTATAGGCTTTGTAGCTGTTAACAAAATCATTCTTGCTTTTTCTCTATCTCCATATTTAATCCCAACAGCTGCAGTGGCAATTATGCTGGCTACATTACTTAATGTTGAGATAGCTTTTATAATAAATCTAGCACTCTGTATTTTTATTGGCATAGCTACGGATTATAAGTTCGATTATTTCTTTGTTGCAACGGTTGGTGGGATAACTGCCATACTTTACAGCACTCAGACCAAGCGCCGAATTGATATAATAAAAATGGGTTTTATAGTTGGCTTAGTAAATGTAGCAACAATAATAAGCATAGATCTACATAAGGGAATAATTTTAGGCATAATGTTTGATCATATTAAATGGGGCTTTGCTAATGGCATTGTCTCGTCATTCATTGCTGCGGGGCTTCTGCCGATACTGGAGCACTCATTTAATATCCCAACTGACGCAAAACTTCTTGAATTACTCGACCTTAATCAGCCTGTACTTAAACAGCTTTCCAAAGAAGCGCCCGGCACATATCAAAGCTGTCTTGCTGTTGGAACTCTTGCAGAAGCTGCCAGTGACAGCATAAAGGCAAACTCTTTACTTAGTAAAGTCGCATCTTATTACCACGACATAGGAAAAATTAAGAAGGCTTCATACTTTATTGAAAACCAAATTCAGAACAAAAATGTACATAATAAAATAACTCCGATTATGAGCAATCTTGTACTAATCTCTCATGTAAAAGACGGTGCCAAAGCTGCAAAAGAGGCAAATTTGCCTAAACTTATAACTGATATTATTGAACAGCATCATGGTACAACTCTGACCTCTTTTTTCTTTCAGCGTGCATTGGAAAACGACAATAATAACTCTGTAAAAGAAGAAGATTTCCGCTATCCAGGACCAAAACCGCAGACAAAGGAAGCGGCAATTGTAATGCTCGCAGATTCTGTAGAGGCTGCTTCCAGAACATTAAAGGATCCTACTTCAACCAGAATTAAGACTATGGTTGAAAAAATCATAAACAATAAATTTAGTGATAATCAACTTGATGAGAGCACTCTGACCCTGAAAGATCTGAGCAAGATTGCTGAAAGCTTTACACATATCTTGATAAGCATGTTTCATTCAAGAATTGAATACCCGGACACAACTGGAAGTAATGGAAGTAGAGATAAACAACCTTCAAAAAAAGACAAAAATAAATAACAGTTTGCTTAGGAAAGCCATTTTACACACTTTAAAAAGTGAAAGATGTCCTCAAGACACTCATGTCAGTGTTGCCATTGTAACGGATTCTAAGATAAAAAAGCTGAATACAACATACAGAAAAAAATGCTCTGTTACTGATATTCTAGCGTTTCCAATGCATGAGAAAGAATTTCCACAAATATGTAGGAGTATACTTGGAGAGATTGTAATATCTGCAGAATCAGCTGAAATACAGGCAAAAAACATGAATATTCCTTTTGATGAGGAAATGATACGTCTATCAGTTCATGGAACATTACACTTGCTTTCCTATACAGATACTTCTACACATTATGCAAAAAAGATGATAACTCGCCAGGAACAGCTAGTAAGGGAATTAATATGAAACAGAGAAGCTTGTTAGAAAGCTTTAACAATGCTATTGACGGATTTATATATACTTTAAAAACACAAAAGAATATGAGAATTCATTTTCTTATAGCTGCTGCTGTGTTTATAATTAGCCTGTTTCTAAAACTAACAAGAGTTGAATTTATTATTCTGTGCTGTACAGTAACATTGGTTTTAGTTGCAGAGATGCTTAATACTGCTATTGAATTACTTATAGACATGTTTACAAAAGCGTATCATCCTGTAGCGCGTGTTGTTAAAAATATTGTTGCTGGAGTGGTTTTTATATGTTCTGTGAATGCTGTTCTCGTAGGCTATCTTCTTCTTGTTTATTCTCTGCAATCGCCTGCAGAATCAGTCATAGACAAGGCAAAAGGCTCAACGTATCACATCACGTTTATTGTTTTAATTGGAGTTCTGATGACTACTCTCATTACAAAAATATTTTTTAAGAGAGGGACTGTTCTGCATGGAGGAATGCCAAGCGGACATAGTGCCTTAGCATTTGCAATAGCTACAATCATAACTCTTCTAACGTTACCAAATAAACTAATTATTGCTGCACTTGTCTTTCTACTGGCTTCTATGATAGCACGCAGTAGAGTAAAAAGACATATTCATACATGGTGGGAGGTAATTATGGGAGCTATATTTGGCACAACAGTAACTTTATTGATATTTCAAATATTATCAGCTAAAATATAAAAAGGAGACAATACTAATTGGACATACAATCTATATTTCAGGGTATATGCCTTATCATTCTGCTTTTTCTGTCGGCATTTTTTTCCGGCATAGAAATAGCATTTATGGAGTTAAACAAGTTTCGCATAAAGAATCTTGTAGATAAAAATCCAAAAACAAAGAAGCTGTTATTCTGGCTGAAAAATCCTCACAAAGTTTTAACTGTTATTGCTATTTGCAACAATTTCGTCAATATAGCTGCCTCTGCAATAGCAACTTCTATAGCAATTACTATTGCAGCAAAACATGGTATGACTAATAGTGCAGGTGTCGGTATATCAGTCGGTGTAATGACGTTTCTGATACTGGTTTTTGGAGAAATTACACCAAAAAATTTTGCCAAAATCAATTATGAAGCCCTTGCGTTATTTGCTATAACACCTGTTAGAATTCTCACAAATCTCCTCATGCCAGTTGTAAGAGCGTTACTGTTTATAACAAAAATTATTATAAGAATGTTTGGAGGACGGATTGAGAAAGAACCTAGTATTTTAACAGGAGAAGAGCTTAAAAGCCTTATAAGTATTGGGAAGGAAGAGGGCGCAATTGAAGAAGAAGAGAAAGAAATGATCAACAGCATATTTGAATTCGGTGACACAATAGTAAGAGAAGTAATGGTCCCAAGGACTGATATCCAATCCATAGACCAAAACGAGAGTATTTCTGAAGTAATAAAGACGATCGTAGAAACACGTCATTCCAGAATACCAATCTATGAGGAAAACATTGATAACATAATAGGAATTTTATATGTTAAGGACTTAATTACTCGCTGGGAAAGTTACAAACAAGGAGAAAATATTGCATTAAAAGATTTAATTCGCACTCCATATTTTGTCCCTGAAACTAAGAAGGTAAAAGCCTTATTTGCGCTATTTAAGAAGAAAAGAAATCATATGGCAATCGTTGTAGATGAATACGGTGGTACGGCAGGACTTGTTACTATTGAGGACGTAATAGAGGAAATTCTCGGAGAAATAGAGGATGAACACGATCGCGAAGATGACCAATTTCAAGCTCTTGGCAATGGCGTGACTCTAATAGACGGTAGAACAAATATAGACACAGTTAATGAAGAGCTTGATATACAGATTCCTCAAGGGGACGACTATGATTCTATAGCTGGATTTATTGTAAATAGATTAGGCAGAGTTCCCAAAACGGGTGAAATAGTAAACTACAAAAATCTCAAGATAGTAGTTGCTGAGGCAGGGCCAAGACATGTAAGCAAAATAAAGATCGCCAGATTAGAACAAAAGGAAGATAATAAAAATGAATAAATTGCTTGCTAAACTAAGAGCGAATTTTATGGCAGGTATTTTAGTTATACTGCCCATTCTTGTAACCTATGAAATTGTCAAATTCATAATTGTAAAAGTAAAAGTGCTGCATTTTGCAAATGTTGTTACGCCTGAATGGATAGAGCATCCTATATATTTCAGATATATCACAATAGGGATAGCAGTGCTGGTAATACTGGCAGCAATCTTCATAATACTGACCGTTATCGGGATGCTTGCGAGGAATGTTATTGGAAAACGCTTAATCCTTTTTGGAGAGAGCGTTTTAGCAAGAATTCCAATGGTAAATAAGATATACAGAGCAGTTCAACAAATTAGTCATGCTTTTGTAGGCAAAGTAATTTTTACTCGTGTTGTTCTATTACAATACCCACGTAAAGGGATTTATTCTATGGGATTTGTGACTTCTGATACAAAAGGTGAAATAGGTTCTAAAATTTCCAAGGATTCAATTAACGTATTTCTGCCTACGACACCAAATCCAACCTCAGGATATTTATTGTTTGTACCTGAGAAGGATACAATTCCACTCTCTATGAGCGTTGAAGATGCCATGAAATTAGTGATTTCAGGTGGTGCAGTTACACCAAATTATAACAAATAAAAAATGCGGACTTTAAGGTTATGCACATTTTTAGTTGTATTAACATTAGTGACAATGTTTAGTGTAGGGGCAGGTTTGAAACCTGCCCTTTCAGAAGAAAAAATACAGGAGTTCTCACTTACTAAAACTGATGAAGTTAAGAAAAGGTGGAATTTAGAAGCAGAAAGTGCTGATCTATCTGGGGATCCCATAATAAAGCTATATGATGTTAAATTATCTATTTTTGAAGAACAAAAAGTAACAATTCACTTAACAGGAGAACAAGGAGATATCAATAAAAAAACTGAAGACATCCATCTTGAAAAAAATATTATTGGCAGAAGAGTGGATGGTACGCAAATAAAAACAGAATATATTGACTGGATGGCAAAAACAGAGACTTTTAATACAGAGGCTAAAGTTTTTATAACACGCAAAAACATAAGACTTACCGGGCATGGTTTAAGAGCAGATCCAGGATTTAAAACTATGTATATTAAGAAATTTCCTGTAATGGAAATAAGTAGGGAAGATACAAGTGAAAATTAAAAATTTTACCCTTATCTCTCTCATTTGCATTATATTCGGAGCTTCGTTCTCTATACAAGCTGCTGAGAACAATGAAAAAAAGAAGATAACGAGGATAACCAGTGACAGAATGGAAATGAATTGGAGCAAAAATGTCGCTATTTTCATAGGAAATGCACTGCTTGTTGACGAGGATGGCAAGGTAGAAGCAGATAGAATGGAGGTTTTTTTAGTCGCTTCAGAAGAAGACGAGAATAAAGAAGAGGATATTGAAAAAGTTATTGCTACAGGGAATGTCAAAATAACAACTCCTGAGAGAAGGACAAAATCTGGTAAAGCAGTATTCCATAAAAAAGAAGATATTCTCATACTCTATGATAATCCTGAAGTGTGGCAGAAAGGAACCTGTTTTACAGGGGGAAGAATTACCTTTGATCTTAAAAAAGACACTATGATTATAGATAAAGACGTTCAGGGCTCTCTTGAATCCAAAGAGACAAAAACAACAGAATCTCCTGAGGAGGAAGATGCAGATATTACAGACAAAAAATCTCATTAAAGATTATTCCCACAAGAGAGTAGTAAATAATCTAAGTATTCAGATTTGCAGTGGGGAAATTGTTGGATTACTTGGACCAAATGGTGCAGGAAAAACAACTACTTTTTACATGATTGCTGGTCTTATAAAACCAGATGGAGGTAAAATTCTTCTTAATGATGAAGACATAACATCCTGTCCTATGTCAGAGCGCGCAAGAAAAGGGCTAGGATACCTATCTCAGGAGCCTTCTATCTTCAGAAAACTCACTGTTAGAGATAATATTTTTGCAATATTAGAAACACTTCCTTTAACAAAAGAGGAACGTGAGAAAAGGTTACTTGAACTGCTTAATGAGCTTAATATTACTCATCTCAAAAATCGCAAGGCTTATACACTCTCAGGAGGAGAAAAAAGAAGAGTAGAAATATCAAGAGCCTTAGTAACCCGGCCATCTATTCTCTTGCTTGACGAACCCTTTACTGGAATAGATCCAATAGCTGTAGTTGATATACAGGGTATTCTCAAGGATCTAAAGAAAAAGGGCTATGGTGTGCTTATTACAGATCATAGTGTCAGAGAAACATTAGAGATTACGGACCATGCTTACATCATTCACGATGGTCAAATCCTCACCGCAGGAACTCCTAAAAAAATATTATCACACAAAGGAGCCCGCAAATCATACTTTGGGGAAGATTTTTCACTCTAATGAGTCCCTTTAAGAATTGCTCCCTGCGATGTTAGTTTTTTTCTTAACGCTTCTACTGATAATTCCCGAACATTAGTGTGATTTTGAAATGAGTATAAAGCAGCGGCTGTGCCAGCAGCCTCGCCGGTAGCCATGCATGTTCCCATCACTCTCACAGACCCATTGGCTTCACGCGTTGAAGAAAGACACCTGCCTGCAACAAACATATTTGCAATGTTTTTGGGGATGAGACAGTTATAAGGAATATCATATGAATGTCCATTTTTTACTGGAATTCGTGTCTGGTCTGTCCCGCTTCCGTGAATATCGACATGATGAGCCCCTTTTGCTATCCCATTTTTGACTTTCTTCCCTGAAATAACGTCTTCCGTCTTTAAAACATATTCTCCGATAATCCTACGGGTCTCTCTTATACTGATGCTATGGGCTATTCCAGACAGTTCGGAGTTCCTGAAACCTGGAATATGAATTTTGAGAAACTCTATAGCCGTTGATATTTGACGGGAAAGTGTAAAGAGAGAATTTGACAGGGTTTCAATATTTCTGGCATCAATACCAGAAACACGTGTGGTATTAAGTACTATTTCTTTTTTTCCCATGGAAGTTGGACTCATGAATATTGCACTACAAGGATACATGAGTCCTCTCCTGATTGCATCCCCAAGCAGTGTTCCTCTTGCTGAAAGTGCAAGATACGGATATCCAGATTCATACACTTTCTGTGCGCATTCAGCAGGAGTCTTTTTGAAAACAGGATTCTCAGCCAGTAATATTTCTTCAGGATTATCTCTGACAAACTCTAGTAGTGGTTTGAAGTTTATATTACTCATGCGGAAAATTAAGCTTATTGGCTGAAAATTCTTAGTGTCGCTTCCAGCTTCAGATTTGGCATTAGCCATCGCTGCAATATTACCATCTCCGGTCGCCTCAATAATCACTTTTGCCCTGATGCATCTTCTCTTGCCGCTTCTGTCCACAACAAAACATTCCTGAATCCGCCCATTGTCAATCGCTATATTATCAACAATTGTATGTAACAGGACATCAACCCTGTATTTTTCGAGTGTTTCAGCAATTACAAGCCGAAAAATGTCAGGATTTACACAGACACCCCATAAGGTACGCCAGTCGCAAATACAACCTATGTATCCACTCATTCTTTTACATGCATCTAGCAATTCACGAAGAACACCACCAACAATCCATTCACCCAGGGAATTGCAACATCCTAAGATCGGCAGACCACTTATCGTATCACCGCCAATAGCACCTCTGGATTCGACAAGCAATGTTCTCGCATTATTCTTAGCTGCAGCAATGGCAGCAGCTATTCCTGCAGCACCACCACCTATGACCAAGACATCATAATTCTTTATTTTTGATTTCATATTCATATTCTATCACTAAATTATCTTGATACCAGCATTAATCGCTGTTTTAAAGGCAAAACACCCAACAAGACATACCAAAACACCTCTTCAAGACAAATCTAGCTTAAAAACGCCTGATTCTATTATCTAAAATTCAGGAACCTTCAAGATAGTCTATTAAGTCTAGTAGTAGAAGGGGAAATATACAAATAGGCATTAGTTCTCATTTTTTACGTTCTATTCATAATTCCGTTTCAGATTAGTATATTCTTGCTAGAAAAAGACAGTGGGAGAGATTTTGATTATAGGATAACAAGATAGTTCTCAGTATCTAACATATTGAAATTAGGCATGTTATGTATTTTGAGTTAAAATATTACTTTATGTTATTATCTTGCAATGCAAACAAAAAGCTTTCTCTTTGAATATTTCTTTGTTAGTTTACATAAGATATCTTATGCGACACTGAATATTAATGATAAAATAAGCTCTAACTCTTTACACACAAAGAAGTTAGCTAATATTTGCAGACTTGTGAAGTTAATATTGCAAAACTTTTTTTGTTCGTAACTCTCTTAACAATAAGGAGTTATAAAAATTTAGCACTCTTAGTTAATCAATATAATGGATGTTTTCTCGCGGTTTGCGTACTCTAGTCTAAATTCTAATTAAAAATGGAATTTTCGTGGTAATTCAGAGTTTTTCAATATGGAAATGATAAGAAAAAGTGTTATAAACTTAGCCTAACTGCCTCTTGCCCAATAAGATGCCGTAATTTAATAAGCAAGTCCTTTTGTGGAGATATATGGATTTTTGGATCAGCCAACATAGTTACCTCTCCAGATTGAGGTATGAGTACATGTAAATAAACAATAGACTTTCCGGGATATTGAGCTAATAAATCTTTTAATTTTTGAAGTGTTTGCTCATCAAGGCCTGTACTTATAAGTTTGAGATGTATAGCTTTTGTCAGTTTTTCCTCTGCTTCTAAAAGCGAGATGATATCCGACGCAATTACCTTTGGCTGATCCTCTCTGAGATCAAGCCTTCCCTTTACAAGTAATAATTTGTCCACTTCAATAAGATTATCAAATTTCCCAAACACAGCAGGATAAACCAGAACGCTTATTGTTCCTTGCATGTCTTCCAAGGTAAATGCACACATGCGCTTTTTGTCTTTTTTGGTGAGGATCCCTTTCACTGCATTTATTATGCCACCTATATATATATCGTCACCATCCTGATGCTCAGAAACAAGCGTATTTGATGCTGTTGTAAAGGATTTAAGAGTATCTTCATGCTTCGCTAATGGATGTCCACTAACATAGAAGCCTAGTACTTCTTTTTCATATGCAAGGAGCTTACTTTCCATCCATTCTTCTACGTCTGCAAACTTATGAACATCTTCACGAAATTCCTTTTGTGATTCAAATACATCAAAAAATAGAGTCTGTCCACTCTGGGTATCTTTTTGTATCTGTTGACCGACTTCAATTGCATGGTCCAACGTATGCATAAGCTGAGCTCTTGGTCTGCCAAAATTGAACGCACCAGCCTTTATTAAACTTTCTATTACTCTTCTGTTTGCTGTGCGCAGATTAACACGTTCACAAAAATCATATAGAGACTTAAAATAACCGTGTAATTGTCTTACTTTAATAATAGAATCGATAGCTACTTCACCAACGTTTTTTATTGCTGCCAAACCAAAACGAATATTCTTCCCCTCTATTGTGAATTTAGCATAACTTTTATTAATATCGGGAGGTAATACTTTGATTTTCATATCGTTGCACTCACTTATATACAATACAATCTTATCTGTATTTTGTAATTCACTGCTCAAAAGAGCTGTCATGAATGCAACAGAATAATTTGCCTTAAAATATGCTGTTTGAAAAGCAATCATTGCATATGCAGCGCTATGAGACTTGTTAAATCCATATCCTGCAAAATATGCTATTAAATCAAAAACTTTAGATGCGACTTCTTCTTTTACCCCTTTTTTAATAGCACCTGATATAAATGCATTTCTTTGTTTATCATCCATTATCCCCTTTTTACCCATAATCCTACGCAGTGTGTCTGCTTCACCCATAGAAAAACCAGCAAACTCATTTGCTATTCTTATTACTTGCTCCTGATAAAGGATAACTCCATACGTCTCCTTCAATATGGATTCTAAGATAGGATGATCATATTTTACAGGACTCTTGCTATGTCTTCCCTTCACAAAAGTGTCTAACGCTCCTCCTTGCATAGGTCCAGGTCTGAACAAAGAAACAAGAGGGATCAGATCCTCAAAAGATTCAGGTTTTAGCTTTCTTGAAAGGTCGCGCATTCCAGGACTTTCCAGCTGGAACACACCTATGGTCTTCCCTTTAGAAATCAGCAGTGAAAAAGTATTCTTATCATCTAAAGGCAATTTGTCGGTTTCAATTTTTTTGTCATAATATTGTTCTATAAGAGCAATTGTGTTCTGAATAACAGTTAATGTCTTGAGTCCAAGAAAATCCATTTTTAACAGACCTATTTTTTCTAATGAGTTCATACCATATTGCGTGCTTATCTCTGTCTTATTACTCATGAACAAGGGTGTAAAATTAGTAAGAGACCCTTCTGAAATAACAACTCCTGCGGCGTGAGTTGAAACGTGTCTTGCCAGCCCTTCCAGAGACTTAGCAATATCCATTAATGTCTTCACCTGTTCATTCTTTTCTACCAGCTCTGGAATCTCTTTTTGCGTATCCATAGCGCTCTTTAAAGAAATATTAGGTCCGGAAGGTATCATTTTTGCAATTTTATCCACTTCTGCGTAAGGCATGTTCAAAACTCTACCAACATCTCTGATAACTGCTCTAGCTGCCATTGTTCCAAACGTTGCAATCTGCGCTACATTCTCTCTCCCATATTTTTCTACAACATACCCTATTACTTCCCCACGTCTTTCATAACAAAAATCTATGTCTATATCAGGTAGACTTATACGATCTGGATTTAAAAATCGCTCAAATATTAGACCATATTTAAGAGGATCAATATTTGTAATGTCCAGACAATATGCAACCAGACTCCCTGCAGATGAGCCCCTGCCAGGACCAACTGCTATTCCTTTACTCTTAGCATACTGTATAAAATCCCATACAATAAGAAAATAACTTGCATAATTCATTTTACTTATAACGCCTAACTCATATTCAAGCCTGTCAGTTATTTCTTTAGTAACATCTTGAAATCGTTTCTTACAGCCTTCTTTGGCTAATCTCTCAAGATAACTATGAGGACTACTTTCTTTTGGAACCTTAAAATGCGGAAGATATTTCTTAGAAAAATCCAGCTCTAAATTACATTTTTCTGCAATTTCAATTGTATTAAGAATCGCCTCAGGGGTCTCATTAAAGAGTTTTTTCATTTCATCAGCAGATTTAAAATAAAATTCTTCGCCTGAAAAACGCATCCGCTTAGGATTATCCAGCGTTGTGCCTGTTTGAATGCACAATAATGCCTCATGTGAAAGTCCATCGTGTCTCTTAATATAATGGCAATCATTCGTTGCCACTACTGAGATATTCAATGTTTTGCTGAATGATATAAGCTCTCTATTAATCTTTATTTGTTCTTCAATACCATGGTTTTGCAATTCTAGATAAAAATTGCCTTTGCCAAATATATCCTGATATTCAGAAATAAGTTTTTCTGCGCCATCCAACTGGTCACTGAGTATAAGATGGGGAATTTCCCCTTTCATGCAACCACTGAGACCAATTATGCCTTTTGAATATTCCGATAAAACCTGTTTATCAATGCGCGGCTTATAATAAAATCCTTCAAGATAGGCAATCGTTGCGAGTTTCAGAAGGTTCTTATATCCGTCTTCATCAGCAGCAAGGAGTGTAAGATGGAAGGCAGCTTCTTTTATTCCATGCAATGCCCTTTCCTTCCTATTTCCAGGGGCAACATATGCCTCATATCCAACAATTGGTTTAATCCCATGTTTCATTGCCTTATCATAAAATTCTATGGCTCCAAACATGTTTCCATGGTCAGTAATAGCCAAAGCCGGCATTTTGAACTCATGTGCAAGTGATATAATGTCATCCAGACGGCATGCTCCATCAAGCAAACTGTATTGAGTATGATTATGAAGGTGGACAAAACCTGAATGTTTCATACTTAATCCTTACTACTTAATTCTTAATCCTGTTTTAATAATGCACAGCGATAAGACACAATCCACAGGCAGGAACTGTTTCTCCTGCAAGGTTTCTATCCCTACCTGCAAGAACCTTCTTAATATTTTGGGGTTCAATACGACGCCTTCCTACATCGAGCAACGTTCCTACAATGATTCTAACCATGTTATATAAAAACGCATTCGCTGCAATCTCAAAAATAACCGCTTTTCTTCTTAATTTTAGAAAATTTGACACATTAAAATCAGTCCTGCTAATGGAAATCTTCTTTATTGTGCGCACAGGATTTTCGTTATCTGTTTTTTTGCACTGAAATGAACTAAAATCGTGC
The DNA here is from genome assembly GCA_018812485.1 of bacterium. Lineage (NCBI taxonomy): Bacteria > bacterium. The sequence goes on from JAHJDO010000005.1 coordinate 33,262, forward strand.
CTTCCAATTAGATACTTCGCTCCTTCACGCATCATAGATAAATTCAACTTATATGGGTAACTATAGAAATCCATTTGCCCAAAAACATGTTTATTATGGTCATTGCACACAACATAACGGTATATCCTCTGCTTAGCATCAAACCTTGGGTGAAAGTCTAAAGAAACAGATTCTACGTCTGTTACAGCGATATCTTGAGGCAGAACACTATTCAAAGCATCCTTGATTTGTGAAATCTTCATGTTTTTTAATGCGATAGCAGGCACTTTAAAACTTGCTACTTGGCCAATCGCATGAACGCCTGTATCCGTTCTCCCCTGCCCTATTACCTTTATTTCCTTTTTAAACAGCCTCCTAAGGGTTTCTTCCATAACGGATTGAACTGTAATCCCATTTGGTTGAATCTGCCAACCATGATAATTAGTTCCATTATAAGCAAGTGTAATTCTTATGTTTTCCATCAATTGCTATTTTACAATATAAGCTACAATTCTACAATTAAAACATTACCTTGATGGCTTCCCTCTTGATTTATGAACTATTCCCTTATCTCCTTCTTTCCGATTAGGACATTATCATTTTGGTGTTACATAGAATATGCGCATTTTTTTGACAAAAACAAGAGACCTTTGTTATAGTAGTGGCATGAAAATAGGAATCATAGGACTTCCTCAGGTTGGCAAGAAAATTCTATTTGAAGTTCTGACACAACAAAAATCCAACACACCAGATAATTCAAGAGACATAATCCCTGGTGTTGTAAGAGTAAAGGATCCCAGATTTGACAAACTTGTTTCCATGTATTCCCCTAAAAACGAGGTTCCTGCAGCAATAGACATATCGCTTCTTCCTAAAATAGAAAAGGAAACAGTATCAAGAGGAGAGGTATTTACAAAGATCGCAGATGTGGATGCACTTTGCCATATAGTCCGCTCATTTGAAAATGAATCAGTTTATCATGTTGAAGGTTCAATTAATCCTATTCGTGATATAGACACAATTAATTCCGAACTAATTCTAAATGATATGATATTTACAGAAAAGAGACTTGAAAGAATAGATAAAGAGCTTTCAAGAAAGAATGATATAACTAAAGAAAAAGATAAAGAAATACTTTTAAAACTAAAAGCTCATCTTGAGAAAGAGCTGCCTCTCAGAACTATGCCTCTAAATAAAGAAGAGTTTAAACTAATATTGGCATATCAGTTTATTTCTATGAAACCTATAATAATAGTTTTGAATATTGGAGAAGAAGATATAATAAATACGAGTCTTCTTGACTCTGTAAAGCGGAAATACAAAGATCAACAAATGGAGATAATACAAGTTTCTGCCAAGATAGAATCTGAAATAGCCTCTCTTCCAGAAGCAGAGCAAAAAGACTTTCTTTCTGAGCTTGGGATAGAAGAACCGGCAGTCAATGCTCTAACAAGATCATTTTATAAAACGCTTGGATTAATATCGTTCTTTACTGTAGGCAAGGATGAAGTTCGGGAATGGATGGTTAGGGAAAATTCAACAGCTCCTGAAGCGGCAGGGGTAATTCACACAGACCTGCAGCGCGGTTTTATAAGAGCGCAGGTTATTAAATACGAGGATTTAGTATCCCTTGGCACAGAGGCAAAAGTAAAAGAAGCTGGAAAATGCTATGTTAAAGGGAAAGATTATATTGTAGAAGATGGAGACATAATAGATATAAGGTTTAATGTATGAAATCAGTTCTGATTACAGGATGTTCATCCGGACTTGGGTTGTATATGGCTGAATCCTTGCAACAGGATGGATGGAAGGTGTTTGCTACTGCAAGAAAGGAAGAGGATATTGAGAATTTGAGAAGTAAAGGGATTGATGCTTTTTTTCTTGATGTAACAAATTCAGAGTCCATTGAAAAACTTGTTAAATATGTTTCTGAGAAAACGGATGGAAAGCTATATGCGCTGATCAATAACGCAGGATGCGGATATTCAGGAGCTCTTGAGGACATAACAAGAGACGCCATGCGCAACCAGTTTGAAGTCAATGTGTTTGGAGTGCATGAACTTACTAATCAAATAATTCCCACCTTCCGTAAAAACAAAAGAGGTCGTATTATTAATATAAGTTCTGCTGCAGGAAGATTCAGCACTCCGTTTATGGGAGCTTATTCAGCATCAAAGTTTGCTCTTGAAGCACTCTCTGACGCATTACGGCTTGAGCTTAGAAATACGGGTATAAAGATTAGTATTATTGAACCCGGCCCTCTTAAAAGCGATTTCAGTAAAAACGCCTTAGCCATCTTTCAAAACCAGGTCAATCCTCCTAAGAACAGTCATTACAAAGACATATACGAAAAAATGGGTAAATACAGGCAGACAAAAGAAACAAAAAAGAATATTCCCGGACCTGATGTTTTTTATAAAAAAGTTAAGCATGCGCTGGAAAGTAAGAGACCCAAAATAAGATATCCTGTTACTATGACCGCTTATCTTGCTTCATATCTCAAGCGTATTTTCCCTGACAGACTGCTGGACATTTTATTAAAACTTTATCTGAACAGGAAATATGGTAAGTTGTGATTTATAAGTCTAATTCTCCTTCTGCCTTGAATGCCCGCAGTTTTTTCTTTTTTGACTGGATTTTTTTTACTCTGAGAATTTTCTCTTTTGCTCTCTTTGATCTCTTGCGTTTTTGCCGCTTTATTTTGGCAATGCGCTTTGCTTCTTCGCTTTTCTTGCCTAATTGAACCTGTTCTATTTTATCAGCGAGTATTCTGCGGGCTAAGAATCTGTTGAGGACTTGTAGGCGTTCCTTCTGGCACTTGACCTCAATACCTGATGGAATGTGTTTAAGATAAACGCACGTTGAAGTTTTATTTACTTTCTGCCCGCCTGCGCCGCTGGAACGAACAAAGCGTTCAATTATATCCGATTCATTGATACCTAGCTGTTGCATTTTTTCATGGAGTCTTTTTTCTTTTACCTGACTTATTCCATACTTAGATAAAGCCATACTATATCCATTCACTTATTATTGGTCATTTATCATATTTATATGATAACATATTGCGAAATGAATAAAAAATATAACATTATAGCTATCTTCGTTTGCGCCGCGTTATTTTTAAGCGGATGCGCCATTTTGAAACTTCCAGGACAGATAATAGTTGTTGCAGGAAAAATAGTTGTAGTAACGTTGCAAACAACGGGCAAACTGATTACAACCACCGGAAAGGTTATTGCAACAGTGGTTAAGATACCCGGTGGCAGAAAGGTCATAAAACTTACTAAAGTAGGCAATGCCCTATTTGCCGATGCTGTTCTAAACAAGAAAGTAAAAACACAACTGGTTATTGACACAGGGTGTACTCATACACAAATATCCGCAAGAATAGCCAAAAAGCTGAAGATAAAAAAGAATGAAGGCGAAAAAGTTCTGTGTGAATTAGCAAATGGGCAGAAGGTAAAAGGCAGAGCAGTTAATATTAAAGAAATCAAACTCGGAAAAGTAAAAGCTTATAATGTAAGAGTTGTTATTCTTGACAGAGAGATATCGGGTGAATCTGATGGACTGCTAGGTATGTCTTTTTTGAATAATTTTATTTTTAAAATAGATACTGAAAAAAGTGAATTAACTCTGGAAAAGAGAAAAAAGCCCAATAGATAAAAAGCTCTTTATAAGAGTTAGTTATGAAAAGATCAGAAAAATTTCTAGTGTAAACTTTTTCTCTTTTTTCTCGTCTAACATGATAAAGTGCATACAATGAGTTCTATAAGAAAGGGAAGCAATAAAATGTTCAGATGTATAAAGCTGGTTATTACCTTCTTGTTATTTTTTAGTTTTGCATTGTTTGAAGCTAAAGCTGAAGAAGCGCTTACATGGGAGGCTTGCGTTAAAGAGGCAAAACAAAATCATCCTGATTTACTATCGGCACAGGAAAATTTAAAACAATCCAAAGCAGACAAATCAATTGCCATGAGTACTATGCTGCCGCAGATAAGCGCTGATGCAAGCGACAAAAAATTAGAAACGGATGTTAAAAAAGAATACGAGGCTTCTTCATACAGCATAACAGGAAAACAATTATTATTTGACGGCTTTAAAATAGCTAATGATGTAAAGGCTGGTTCGGAAACTATAAAGGCTTCTCAATATAACTATGCAGTAACGTCTTCCAATATAAGATTAAGATTAAGAACTGCCTTTACTGAACTTCTAAGAACCCAGAAACTTGTTCTTATGACAGAAGAGATAGCTTTGCGCAGAAAACAGAATTCGGAACTTGTAAAATTGCGTTACGAAGCAGGCAGAGAACACAGAGGTTCATTGTTGACCTCTCAAGCTGATTTAGCTCAGGCTGAATTTGAAGTCGTTCAGGCGAAAAGGAGTGTTTCTCTGGCTCAAAGACAATTAACAAAGGAATTAGGACGCAGAAAATTGGTATCTATTGAGGCAAATGGAGATTTCGGAATTACAGAGATCAATAGACAAAAACCAAACTTTGAATATTTAGCTGATAACACGATTTTCTTAAAGGAACTTATTGCTAAGAAAGAAGCGGCTAGATTTGGTTTAAAATCTGCTAAGGCTGACTTTTTCCCTAAAGTTTACGCCAGTGCCACTACAGGAACAACTAACTCGGATTGGCTGCCGGACGAGGATACGTATGCATGGTCGGTTGGTGTAAGCGTATCTTTGCCAATATTCGAAGGCGGAAGCAGAATAGCTAAAATTTCTAAAGCCAAAGCAGGACTGAATAAGGCACAAGCGGATGAACGAAGCGGACGAGATAGTATTATTTTTACATTAGAAGAAACATGGACAGAGTTTCAGAATGCAACGGACAGGGTCTCTGTGCAAAGCAAATATCTTGAAGCCGCTAAAGAACGGGCACAGATAGCTAATGCTCAGTATTCGACAGGACTTGTATCTTTTAATGATTGGATAATTATTGAAGATAATATCGTAAGTGCAAAGAAATCTTTTTTGAATGCTCAAGCAAATGTTCTGGTAAATGAAGCTAACTGGATACAGGCAAAAGGAGGAACTCTGGATTATGAAAAATAAGAAGTGGAAAGTTTATTCTATTTTATTAATCGTATTACTTATCATCGGCATAGTGGCAATAAGGACAAATAGAGGCAAGGTTTCTCAAGAAATTGTCAAGGTAATAACGCCAGTCTATGGCAATATTCAAAATTTTATATCGACGACCGGCACAGTACAGCCTCAAAACCGCCTTGAGCTAAAGCCGACAATCAGCGGACGAATTGAGAGTATTTTGGTTAAAGAGGGGGAAAAAGTAAAAATCGGTCAAACCCTTGCATGGATGAGCTCAACGGAAAGGGCAGCTCTTTTAGATGCCGCCAGAGCGCAGGACGAAAAAAGCATGAAATACTGGCAGGATGCGTATAAGCCTACTCCTCTGGTAGCCCCTATTGACGGAGAGGTAATTGTTAGAGCAGTTGAACCGGGTCAGACTGTTACTTCTTCTGACGCTGTGATTGTCCTATCTGATCGCCTAATTGTTAATGCTCAGGTTGATGAAACCGATATCGGGAAGGTAAAGCCTGGTCAAACAGCAATCATCAGTTTAGACGCATATCCTCAGGTAAAAGTAGACGCAAAAGTCGATCATATATCCTACGAATCTAAGGTTGTTAATAATGTCACTATTTATGAAGTTGAAATTGTTCCCCAGCGAGTACCCGATGTTTTTCGCTCAGGTATGAGCGCAAACGTAAACATAGTAGAGACAAACAAAGATAATATCTTGATCATACCTCTTGAAGCCCTCAATCTAGATGAAAAAGGTAATTTTGTTCTTTTGAAAAGTCAAGATAAAGAACCCATTAAGCGCCATGTTGAGCTTGGGATTTTGGGTGAAGACAACGTAGAGATTATCTCCGGATTAAATGCGAAAGATACAGTAATAATTAAGACCCAGAAGTATATGCCCTCAAAAGGCACAGATGGCGGCAGTAATCCTTTTATGCCTTCTCGTAAGAAAAAGAAGTGATAGAATTAAAGAATATAAACAAGACCTACAAAATTGGCGAAATAGGAGTACAGGCGTTACGTAATGTATCCCTAGAGATTACTCCGGGGGAATTTGTTGCCATTATGGGTCCTTCAGGTTCCGGCAAATCAACTCTTCTTCATTTATTAGGTTTTTTAGACAAGCCTGATTCAGGCTCGTACTATTTAGGAAAAAAAGAAGTAGCGAATCTCACTGATGATGAATCAGCTATTTTAAGAAATCGTCTGGCAGGTTTTGTCTTTCAGCAATTTCATCTACTTCCCCGAATGACTGCCTTGGAGAATGCAGAACTTCCTTTAATCTATGCTGGTAAACGTCACCTAAAAGAGAAAGCTCTACAACAGATTGAGGCGGTTGGTCTCACACAGAGAGCATCTCACAGCCCGAATGAACTTTCCGGCGGAGAACGACAACGAGTTGCCATTGCACGTTCTTTAGTGAATGAACCATTGATTATTTTTGCCGATGAACCAACAGGCAATCTTGATACAAAGAGCGGACAAGAGATTATGTCAATTTTACAAAGATTGAATCAGCAGGGTAAAACCATTGTAATGGTTACTCATGAGAAGGAGATTGCTCAGTACGCAAAAAGAATTATTTGTATGCGCGACGGTAAAATTATTTCTGATGAAAAAATTAAAACTGAGACTGAGAAGGTTTCTTCACCCTCTGTAATCATTCCATTAGAAGACATTCTATCGGAGTCACATTCAACTGTCAGAAAGGCCGAGTTCTTAGACCATATCCGACAGGCTGTTCAGGCCATATTTTCACATAAGATGCGTTCAATCCTTTCTATTCTTGGTATTCTTATCGGTGTTGCAGCAGTAATTGCTATGCTCGCTTTAGGGCAGGGGGCAAAAGAGTCTATTTCACAAAAATTAGCTTCTTTAGGTTCAAATCTCTTAGTTATAAGCCCCGGCTCTCGACGAACACAAGGAGGAGTAGCTTTACAAGCCGGAGAGATCACAAGGTTTACGCTGAAAGATGCGGAGGCACTTACAAAGCTGCCAATGCTGGAAAAGGTTTCTCCTACGGTAAGTGGTCGTGCTCAACTCGTTTATGGCAATAAAAACTGGAATACACAGGTTTATGGCACAGGAACGGATTACGCATCCATGCGGGCGTCTATTCCCACTGTCGGCAGATTTTTTACAGAAGAAGAGTTACGGATGCGTCAGAAAGTGGTTTTGCTTGGTACTACTATAGTAAAAGAAGTTTTTGAAAATATTAATCCGGTTGGCGCAACAGTCAGAATAAACCGCATAAATTTTAAAGTAATAGGTATTCTGCCGGAGAAAGGCGCAACCGGCTGGCGTGACCAGGATGATCTGGTAGTAATTCCTGTTACTACTGCTATGTACCGGCTTCTGGGAAAGGAGTATGTAAATTCTATTGATGTGCAGGTAAAAGATATTAGTATGATGGAGGAAGCACAATCTTCAATACGCCAGCTTGTTATCAAACTTCACCGTCTTGACAAAGACGATGAAAGGTCTTTTCAGATTCATAATATGGCTGAAATTCAGGAAGTTCTAGAGAGCACAACAAGGACAATGACCTTGCTTTTGGGTTCTATCGCAGCTATAGCTCTTTTAGTCGGCGGCATAGGCATTATGAACATTATGCTTGTTTCAGTAACCGAACGTACCAGAGAAATAGGTCTTCGTAAAGCAATAGGAGCGCGCAGAAAAGACATACTGTCCCAGTTTCTTATTGAGTCCGTTGTTATGACATTTAGCGGTGGTATCATTGGTATTATATTGGGGATAGGCATAGCTTCCCTCTTGTCTTTCTTTGCAGGGTGGGCAACTAAGGTTTCCATATCATCGGTAGTTTTGGCTACGACGTTTTCTGTTGCTGTTGGAATAGGATTTGGATTTTGGCCTGCCCGCCAGGCGGCAAAACTCAATCCTATAGAAGCATTAAGATACGAATAAAAGAGTCCCCCATTGAAGGGGGATTCAGGGGGATGTAATCGAATTATTAAATAGTATGGTTGTAGAATGAGATTCGCAGTCAAAGATACCCTAACCGAAGAGGAAATCCAGTCCGGGCTTAGAACAGTTATAAAGGATGGTTTGACCTCTCAAACTATGGTCACACTCACCGGCGGCATATTTTTAGTCGCTTTTGCCTTGAAACTAGGCGCTTCCAACATGACTATTGGACTGCTGGCTGCTATACCTCCTCTAACCCAGTTGCTTCAGATTCCTTCAATTTATCTGGTGGAGAAGGTACGTAATAGACGGGCAATTACTACCTATGCCGCCGGTATAAGCAGAATGTTTTGGTTATTAATTGTTTTAATCCCTTTCCTTTTCTCAATTCAAGCAGGGTTGACCTTTCTCATTGCAGCCATATTACTGCATACAGCCTTTGCTTCTGTAGCGGGTTGCAGCTGGAATTCATGGATGCGTGACCTCTTACCTCAGGACCGATTGGGTGCCTTTTTCTCGAAACGAATGGGTCTTGCCACAGGGTTGGGTATTGTCCTCAGCTTAGCTGCAGGAATCTATATTGACTACTGGAAAAGATTATTTCCTGGTTATGAGCTGCACGGCTATTCTATTCTTTTCTTTCTGGGATTCCTTGCAGGAATGCTTGGTGTTTACTTCATATCAACCATACCTGAACCGCGTATGGCGCCGGCAGATAAAAAATTAAAATTTTTCAAATTACTCTTGCGGCCGTTTAAAGATGGTAATTTTAAAAATCTCATTATGTTTTTAGGCCCATGGAGTTTTGCTGTTAATCTGGCGGCTCCTTTTTTCACCGTTTATATGCTTAGAAGGTTACAACTGGGCATGTCGTTTATTATCGCTCTGTCTATATTGAGTCAGATAATGTATCTGGCATTTATACGAATCTGGGGCACTTTTTCCGACCGTTTCAGCAACAAATCGGTTCTTTTGGTCAGTGGCCCTTTGTTCATGTTGTGTATTCTTGCCTGGACTTTTACCACCTTGCCCGAGAAGTATGTGTTAACGATACCGTTGTTAGTAATCATACACATTTTTACGGGCATTTCCACGGCAGGGGTGAACTTGGCTGTGGGAAACATTGGACTTAAACTGGCTCCCAAGGGACAGGCGACGGCATATTTAGCTGCCAATAGTTTTGTTAATTCACTGGCAGCCGGCACGGCTCCTATTCTTGGCGGCAAGTTTGCCGACCTTTTTGCAGGATGCGAACTTTCATGGACTCTAAAGTGGACAAGCACTGGAAGAGAGCTGGTCATTCCTACACTGAGTTTACAGCAATGGGATTTCTTCTTTTTTCTGGCATTTTTAGTGGGTTTATATTCCATCCACCGGCTGGCTATGGTAAAGGAGATAGGAGAGGTTAAAGAGAATATTGTCGTCCATGAGCTTGTTGCAGAGGTAAAAAGAGGGATGCGGAATCTATCCACGGTTGGGGGTTTACGCTACATGACCCAGTTTCCATTTTTAGTTGTTAAAACCGTCTTCAAAGGGCGAAGTAAGCCGCATATATAATAAAAAAATTATGAATTAGGATTCTATTGTGGATTTTTTATCATCCCTCTCAAGTTCATACTTTTTAATCTAAAGGGTACCCCTACAATCTACTGAACACTCTCTATCAGATTAATCAGTTCTTGATATGATGTTGCTTTGCTTATGCGGCTGCGAATTTCTTTGCTGTTATAATGGCCTTTAAAATACCTCATCGCTACCTTGCCCATGAGGCCTATCTTGTTAGCAAGGCCTATATCCTTATATTTTTCTATGTAAGCAAGGTGGGCTTTGATGACCTTTTTCTTTGCAGGCAAACTTGGATTTTCAGGAGTCTCGCCGTTTTTTAAATAGTTTTCAATATTTTTGAATATCCATGGATTGCCGAGCGCGCCACGCGCGACCAGGATTCCGTTGCATCCTGTTTCATCAAGCATCTTCTTAGCCATGAATGGATTAAATATATTTCCGCTTCCGAATACAGGTATCTTTAAAGATTCTTTAACAGCCTTTATTGATTCATAATCAATATCACCTGAGTAACCCTGTAGCATCGTCCTGCCGTGTATAAAGACTATAGAGGCGCCGTTTTCCTCGCATTCTTCAGCAGTTTTAACACATTCTACGATATCCCTTTTATCAAAACCGGTTCTTAACTTAACTGTGATGGGAATTCGCAGTTTGGAAACTAATTTTTTAATGATTTTGCCAAGTAACTCTCTGTTTTTTAGCAGAGCTGCGCCAGCGCCCTTTTTTGTTACTTTTTTTACGGGACAGGCGCTGTTTATATCCAAGAAAGATAGATCAACAAGCTCTGTAAGCTTTTCGGCGGCATCAAGCATTGCGGAAGGGTCTACACCCAGCAGCTGCGCAGAAATTGGGGAATCTTTCTTAAGCGTTTTTATGGAGCTCTTATTTTTCAGGCGGTCATAAACTATAGCTTTTGAATCAAGCATCTCAAAGAAGCAGTGTTTGGCGCCTAATCTGCGGCTTATAAGCCGAAAGGCAAGGTCTGTTACTCCTGACATAGGAGCCAGATATATTTTGGGATTCATAGTGATTATTATACCATAAGCTCCAATCCTTTGATATAATAGACGAATGCTGAAATACAACATAATATTAGCGTCAAAATCAAAGAGACGCTCAAAGATACTTAAAGAATGCGGGATACCTCACGAAGTTGTTGTAAGCAACGTTCATGAGGAGATGGACCATAAAAAGGGTGCGAAGTTCAACGTCTTGCATAATGCCCGGGTCAAGGCAGAAAAAATAGCAGTCGAATATAAGGAAGGTTATGTTATCGGAGCTGATACCATTGTTTTATTTAAAAAGCGCCTTATAGGAAAACCAAACACAAGAAAAGAGGCAATATCTCTTCTCAAGTCATTCTCAGGAAAGACAGTCTTTGTCTATACAGGTCTTTGCGTAATAGACGCTAAAAGAGGCAGATCAGAAAGCGCAATTGATGTATCAAAGGTTCATGTAAAAAGACTCTCGCTCAAGAAAATAGATGAATTTGTGACTGTGGCCGGACACAACGACAAGGCGGGCGGTTTTTCAATAGAAGGGCCCGGGGCATTTATATTTGATAATATAGAAGGCTCGTTTTATAATGTACTGGGTCTGCCCATGATGAAGCTTGATGAACTTTTTGAAAAATTAGACGTAGATCTTTTAGGAGAAGGAATTGGCAAAAAATAAGAATTCCACAATGTTATACGGAAGAAACTCAGTTTTTGAGCGATTAAAGACAAATCCACAAACCATAAAAAAGATCTTTCTGCAGGATAATTTCAATGTGCCTCATATAGAAAAATTAATAGGAGAAAATTCTATTCCCTCTGAACGACTGTCTCATCAGGGACTGGAGAGGATCAAACATACTAAAGATCTTCAAGGCATAGTTGCCAGCGTAGATGAATTCAAATATGTACCTTTTGACGATTTGATGAATTCCTCTAAAGACAAGCAGTTAACATTTATATTTCTCGATAGGATAAACGATCCTCACAACTTAGGAGTCATTATTCGCACCGCCGCCTGTTTTGGCAGACTTGCTGTTATTATTCCGAAGTTTGAAGCCTGTGAAGTAAACGAGACAGTCCAACACGTGGCTTCAGGAGGAGAGAATTATGTGCCAATATCAATGGTAACGAACCTTTCCGATGCCATAATTGATGCAAAGGCTCGCGGATACTGGATACTGGGGACTGTTATAGCTGATGATTCTAAGGATATAAATAAAGTTGACTTCCCTTTTCCTCTGGGCATTGTGTTAGGATCTGAAGGGAAAGGTATTCGCCATGGTTTGCAAAAATATCTTGATATAAGGGTTCGGATTCCTATGAACGGTGCTAAACTTTCATTCAATGTCAATATAGCCTGTGCTATTCTTTGCCATGAGATATCAAAGCAAAGCGGCGGAGTGATGTATTAACTATTATAATTTGATATAATATAATTATAAGTAGAGGCGGGTATATTCTGTTGTTTATGTAGGAGGAAAAATGTTTAGGTTTATTAAAAGAGTTTCAAAAACTGCGGGGCTCGTACCCGGCGAGCTTGTTCATGTAGGAGAAAGAAAGGTAGGTAAAGTAGAAATATCGGCGCTGGATTATGATGATAAGAATTTTTACGAAAAAGAAATTACCAATATTGAGGAAACTTTCCCATTTAAAGATACGCCAACAGTTACCTGGGTTAATATCAACGGATTGCATGAATTAGATATTATTGAGAAGATTGGCAATAATTTTGAAATGCACCCCCTAACTCTTGAGGATATTGTTAATACCAGTCAACGTCCTAAATATGAAGATTTTGATAAGTATATCTTTATAGTTTTTAAAATGCTTATGTTTGATGATTTAAAGAAAGAAATAATTTCAGAGCAGGTAAGCTTAATTTTTGGTTCTAATTTTGTAATATCTTTTCAGGAGAAAGAAGGCGATGTATTTGATCCCGTTCGCCAGCGTATACGTAATGATAAGGGAAGGATCAGAAAAATGGGGGCGGATTATCTCGCTTACAGTCTTTTGGACGCTGTTGTTGATAATTATTTTTCTATTTTAGAAAGACTTGGCGAAAAAATTGAAGAGATAGAAGAAGAGTTAGTTACCAATCCTACGCCTCAAACTCTGAAGGCTATTCATAATTTAAAACGGGATACGATATTTTTAAGAAAATCCGTATGGCCTTTACGTGAAGTTACCAGTGGTCTTGAACGGAGTGAATCTAAACTTATAAAAAAGGGGACGCATATATTTTTTCGTGATGTCTATGACCATACCATTCAGGCTATAGATACCATTGAAACATTCAGGGATATGGTTTCAGGTATATTTGATATTTATTTATCCAGTGTAAGCAACCGGATGAATGAAATAATGAAAGTTTTGACGATATTTGCAGCGATATTTATTCCTTTAACATTTATAGCCGGTGTTTATGGGATGAATTTTGAATTCATGCCGGAATTGAAAATGAAATGGGGATATTTTACATTGTTGGGCTTTATGGCTGTTGTTGGCTTTGGAATGTTGTTTTATTTTAGAAGAAAAAAGTGGATGTAATAATCAGATTTAGGAATAAGCATGGAAACTCAGGATTATTATAATATTTTAGGCGTAAATAAGAGTGCCTCTCCTGCAGAGATTAAAGCAGCATACCGCAAACTAGCTCTTAAGTATCATCCCGACAGATGTCCGGAGGAAAAGAAAAAAGAATGCGAGGAGAAATTCAAAGAGGTTGCAGCCGCATATTACGCTTTGGGCGACGCAAAAAGACGCAAGGAATACGATGATTATAAAAAAGGTGATTATGTATTTAGAAGCGGGCATGGCTCCGGAGACTTTGCTTCACAAACAGGGTTTGATTTTGAAGATTTAATGAAGCATTTTCATGAGCAGGGAGGGTCACGCAGAACCCAACAGCAAAGAGGATTTAATAGATATTTCTCTTTTGATGATTTATCTGATATTTTTGAAGGAGTGAGTTCAGAGCAAGGCGATCAAGGCGGAGGCGCCTATACAACTTATCAATTCGGAGGGGGTCAGCAAAAACATGATACAGATACATACGCAAATATAAAGATTCCCCGAAATCTTGCTGTGAACGGAGGTCAGGTTAAAGTTAAATTAAGCGATGCAAGAACAATTACACTAAAAATAAATCCCGGCACAAAAAATGGCCAGAAGTTAAGGTTGAAAGGCATCGGGACAATGTGCCCTACGTGTGACCATAAGGGAGATCTAATAGTTTCTATACGTTATTCATAAACAAGAACAAGGAGGGCCTTATGAGCAGTAAAAGAAGTTTTAGTTTTGATGAAGCAAAGAAAATTGGAGAGCAGCTGGGTATAAAGTGGGATAAATTTGACGTGGAGCAGTTTCGAATGGGTATGGATGTGGAGTTAGAGCATGGTTTAGTTAGTCCGGCAACAAATGTTACCGATGATGACCCCTTAACCACAGGGAAGATTGCCCTTGCCCACTTGGAAGAATTTTCCGATTATTATACGAGATTAGAAAAGATGGAAAAAGAAGCAGATAAATTTTGGGGAAAATAAGGATAAGGAGATAGAGCAATGATTCTTGAAAAAGGTGAGAAAGTTCATATTATTGAACGCAGATATTTCCCTGATGATGTGCGAAGACATTTCTGCGGTGAAGTAATAGATTTAGCTGAACACCTTCTCAGGGTAGCAGGTAATGTTTGGGCATGGGATGCTCGGATCAATCAGTTTACAAAAAGAGAAAGTAAAAGAGAGCGTGTTTTTTGTCTGGGCGATAGGTTAACAATCAACATCCTGCCCAGAGAAGCTGACCTGGAGAATGTTATATATATCTATGATAAAAATAGAGGACATATAGCGACTGATGGTAAGTCTTTTTCACTTAATATTACTGAGTTTAGTATTATAATATAGTCGGATGAAACAAAAAATAATTTAAAAAGAGTAAAAGAAGCGATGACAGTAGTATTAGAAACCAACCAGGGAATAATCGAAATTAAGCTAATGCCGGATATAGCCCCAAAGACTTGTGAGAATTTCCTTGGGCTTATAGAACGCGGCTATTATGATGGACTTATTTTCCACCGTGTAATCAAGGGCTTTATGATTCAGGGCGGAGACCCTACCGGAACAGGTACAGGTGGCGAGTCCATTTGGGGTAAGCCATTTAAAGATGAAGTGTGTAAGGAAGTTGGGTTTGATAAGCCCGGACTTTTGGCTATGGCTAATGCCGGTCCAGGGACAAACGGCAGTCAGTTTTTTATTACAGTAGCCAAGACACCATGGCTGAATATGCACCACACTATTTTCGGTGAGGTAACATCAGGCTATGATGTTGTCGAGAAATTAGAAAACACACCCACAGGTCAGGCCAGCAAGCCAACTACTGAACAGAAGATTATCAAGGCCTACTTAAAGAAATAACTCAGAACGATTCGACTACCCTACCCCAACATCCATAGTCAGGTAGTTTTAGCCACTCCATATTTTGCCTGCCTGTTCCCTAGGTGAAAATTTCCTGCTATAATACCCCCGCTATGAAAGTATATATCAAAACATTCGGCTGCCCGTATGCGCAAGTACCGACTGATGATTCTGGAGCTTTTAAAGAAATTAAATACTTGTGAGTGAAAGGATTAGATAAATACTGACACACAAATATTACATATAGTGTAATAAAAATGTTTATTCTGGAAAAATTGTTGACATATTCGTATAAAGTGCATACACTTATTCGCAAGTAGTAACAATTTATACGGAGAACCTATGGAACAAAAAACAGAGAGAATGCTCGGCTATTTCAAAAAGCATGGTGGCATTGCGCGCTTTTCTTCAATTATAAAATCAGGATTTCATCCAGACACGCTTAGTGCACTTGAGAAAGAAGGTAAAATAGAGAAGATTGCCAGGGGACTTTACCGGATGGCTCATTATACGTTTGGATCTTATCCTGATCTTGTTAGTGCTTCTCTTCAAGCTCCAAGAGGAATCGTTTGTCTTGTGTCAGCTCTTGCTTTTCATGAAGCAACAAACGAGATACCCAGGTATGTAGATATTGCAATCCCGGAAGGGACTCGTGCCAATAGAATCAAGTATCCTCCAATACGATTTTATCGTTTTTCAATTAAAACTTGGAATGCCGGTATTGAAATACATCAAACTGAAGGGCATAAAATCAGAGTTTATAACCTTGCCAAAACGATAGCTGATTGTTTTAAGTTTCGCAATAGAATAGGTATAAATGTTGCAAGGGATGCACTTAAGACAGCGATTACCGAGAAGGACATAACTCCACAGGATATAATGGAATATGCTAAGATCTGCCGTGTGCATAAAATCATTCAGCCAATACTTGAAACAATGATATGAAAAAAGATATTAAGAATATAGAAGCTTCAATTAAAGCCCAGCTTCAGAATAAAGCAAAAGAAACGAATCGCCCATTTTCTGAAGTTCTCCAATATTATGGAATGGAAAGATTTCTTTATCGCTTTAGCCAATCCAAATATGCGGATAAATTTATTTTGAAAGGCGCACTTATGTTTACAGTGTGGCAGGTGCCAGAACGAAGGGCAACTCTTGATATAGATTTTGCGGCAAACTATGACAACCAAATAGAAGCCATTGAGAAGGTCATAAAAGACGTTTGCAAGGTATCAGTAACTCCAGATGGACTTATCTTTGATGTGTCGACAGTTAAGGGTCAGAAGATAAAAGAGGATGCGGATTATGAAGGTGTACGTGTTAAATTTAAAGGCTTTTTAGAACGATCACGTATCTCGATGCAGATTGATGCAGGTTTCGGCGATATCATCTATCCCAAGCCCAAAGTTATTGAATATCCCACTATTTTAGATTTTCCAAAGCCTAAGCTTAAAGGATATCCTGCGGAGAGTGTTGTCAGTGAGAAATTTGAGGCTATGGTAAAACTTGGCCTTCTCAATAGCCGTATGAAAGATTTCCATGATATTTGGCTTATGATGCGTCAGTTTGATTTTAATGGTTCCAAGCTTACCGAGGCACTGAAAAGAACCTTTGAACATCGTAAGACTTCACTTCCTGTGGATAGGCCGTTATTTGCCGAAGAAATTTACGATGAAAAATCCGACCGTCAGATGTTATGGAAGGCTTTTCTGATAAAAGGACAAATCAAACATGCACCGGAGAAATTGAGTGTTACGGCTAAAGCTATTGAAGAATTTCTTATTAAACCACTTGAAGCGATTAATAAAGATATTGTGTTTAACAAAAAATGGAAAGTTTCCGGACAATGGTTTACGTAGTCCAGCAACAAATGTTACCGAGTCAAGACTGGATGCGAATCTACTAAAACAGGAAAAATTAAGTGGGGTTTTTTCAGATGGATTACTTGCAATTGAGGCATACAGGAAACAGATTATTCCTCTGAGAGATGAAGAAAGAGATTTGAAAGCCAGAGTTAAAAGGTTTGAGCTAAGCCTTATCGAAAAGGAACGCTCAGAGGAATACAAGAAATTACTTGAGTCAATTGTGAATCATCTTGATACGATAGAAGCTGATTTGGACATTGCAGGCAAGAAAGGCATACTGAGACTGGTCTTTAAATCCATCAGGATTAAGAACGGCAGAATAAAGGATTTTGAACTTTACAATCCATTCAAAAGCTTATATGAGGGAGTGAATATAAAATGCCAACTCAAAGAGACAGAACAAGTTATGACAATCCCGGAAAGCGTCTCTACATACGCACTTTCGGATGTCAGATGAATAAGCATGATTCTGAGGTGGTTTTGGGACTGCTGTTGAGTCAGGGTTATAAAGCGATAGAAAGCAGGGAAAAAGCTGATGTTATCTTAGTAAACACCTGTTCTGTGAGAAAACATGCTGAAGATAAGGTATACAGCATGCTGGGAGAACTGACAAAAATCAAGAAAGATAGACCTGACTTAGTTGTTGGAGTTATGGGCTGTATGGCACAGAAGGATAAAAACGGGATTTTTAAACGCTCTTCAAATGTAGACTTTGTATGCGGTACGCATAATTTTCAGAGAATACCTAAAATGATAAAAACCGTAGTTGAACAAAAAACAAAAATAGACCTTACTGAGATGGGAAAACAGGTTTTCGTCTCCCCTACTCTGTCTTCCAGAGAAAGCAAGACTTCTGCATGGGTTTCCATAATGAAGGGCTGTGATAATTTTTGTTCATATTGCATTGTGCCATATGTGAGAGGCAGAGAAGTTTCCAGACCTTCAGAGGATATCCTTCAGGAAGTCAAAGAACTTGCTCATGCAGGGTATAAAGAATTAACGCTATTGGGACAAAACGTTAATTCATACGGCAAGGGGCTGAATGAGAATGTTGATTTCTCCGACCTGCTTGAACTAATTCACAGAATAGAGGGTATTGAATTAATAGACTTTGTAACGTCTCATCCCAAAGACATTCCCCTTAAACTGATTGATGCTGTAGCGAATCTGGAAAAAGTGAGCAGATACCTTCACTTTCCTCTACAGTCAGGTTCGGATAAGATTCTTCGTTTAATGAATAGAGGATATACTCTGTCTCATTATATGGAGATAGTTAATAAACTGAGAGAGAGGATACCTGACATTAGGCTTGGAACGGATATTATTGTGGGATTTCCGGGAGAAGATGAAGAAGATTTTAATAAAACCTATCAGGCAATGAAAGAAATAGAGTTTGCTCAGGCTTATATGTTTAAATATTCTCCGCGCGAAAGAACAGCCGCATTCAAGCTCGCAGATGATGTTCCCCAGCAAGTAAAAAAAGAAAGGCTAAATAAAATAATAGAACTTCAGAAATCTATCAGTCAGAAGAAAAAAAAGTAGTCTGTCGTCTTTACTTTCCCATACCTATTTTTTGAGCAACCTGAAAGACTTTTCCTTCTGTCATTATAGCAGGTGCAATAATGATATCCGTTAACTGCATTTCTTTTATATTTTTAGCTCCAAGATTACCCATTGAAGTTCTTAAAGCGCCTGCAAGATTTTGTGAGCCGTCATCCAAATCTGCAGGACCAACAAGTATTTGTTTCAGAGAACCTGTTGTACCTACTTTTATTCTTGTGCCTCTAGGTAAATTAGCATGAGAAGTTGCCATACCCCAGTGAAAGCCCCTGCCAGGAGCTTCCTTTGCACGTGCCAGAGCAGAGCCAATCATTACTGCGTCTGCGCCGCACGCAAACGCCTTAGCAATATCTCCCCCTAAAGACATGCCTCCATCAGTGATAATAGGAATGTATTTTCCTGTCTGCTTGTAATAAAAATCCCTTGCTGCTGCACAGTCGCATGTAGCAGTAACCTGTGGAACACCTATTCCTAATACTCCCCGCGTAGTGCATGCTGCGCCTGGTCCGATCCCAACAAGTATTCCAGCCGCTCCTGTAGCCATAAGCTCAAGAGTCATGGAATAAGTAACGCAATTACCTATTATCACAGGAATTTTCATACTCTTACAAAGTTTAGGAAAGTCAGCTGTTTTATATTCGCTGGATATATGCTTTATTGATGTAACTGTCGATTGTACAACAAACATATCTGCTCCTGCTTCTTCTGCCAGCTTTCCAAAGCGTTCCGCTTTCTGAGGAATAGATGACACTGCACACAATGCTTTTGCTTTTTTAATATCTTTTATCCTTTTAACGATTAAATCTTCTTTTATAGGTTTGTCATAAATTCCTTGAACGAGTTTCGTAGCTCCCTCAGGTGTTGCTTTTGCAATGTCCTTTAGGATTGATTCAGGATTGTCATATCTTGTCTGAATGCCTTCCAGATTCATGACAGCAAGTCCGCCGAGTCTTGACATCTCGATTGCAAGTTTTGGGTCAACAACACCATCCATTGCAGCTGCTAGGATGGGGATACTCAGTTTTATATTTCCTATCTCACAATTAATATCCACATCGTTTGGATTAATAGTTAAATTTCCCGGCACAAGCGCTATTTCATCAAATCCATAGGATCTTCGCGCTTTTCTTCCTCTTCCAATCCACATACCCATTTCTTTATATCTCCTTTCACATTAGGCCGTAGTTAAATATTTGGTGAGTCTCGTTGAAAAAATCCAAAATTCTAAATCTGAAACTCGAAACAAATTCTAAATTCAAATTTTTAAAATTTAAAACATTGTTTTGGTCATTTGTATTTCGGTAATTTGATATTGTTTCGTATTTTGTGCTTCGTGCTTCGAATTTACATTTCTTCATAGTTGGCTATTCTATTTTAACATTACTCAAAAGTCAATTGCACATTATTTTTTTCTATTTCCTTGAGCTTTTAATCTGGAGATTTCGTCTCTTATTTCTGCTGCTTTTTCAAACTCAAGGTTTTCAGCTGCTCTAACCATTTCTTTCTCCAGTATTTTTATATCTAATATTCCCTTCTTTTGAGCATAAGAAACTTTTTCATCTTTACCAGTTATTGTCATCTGTCTTATTTCTTTTTGGATGGTCTTAGGAGTAATCCCGTGCTCTTTATTGAATTTTGTTTGAATTCTTCTCCTGCGTTCGGTCTCACCTATTGCTTTTTTCATAGATAGAGTCATCTCATCTGCATACATAATAACTGTGCCTGCCACATTACGTGCAGTTCTTCCGATTGTTTGGATAAGAGCCGTTTCTGAACGCAAAAACCCCTCCTTATCTGCGTCTAATATTACTACCAATGAAACTTCAGGAAGATCAAGTCCCTCTCTAAGTAAGTTTATCCCTACCAGAACGTCGAATTTCGCGAGTCTAAGATCACGTAATATATCAACTCTCTTTATTGTATCAATCTCAGAATGCAGATATCTGACACGTATTTCATGCTGATTCAGATATTCAGCCAGGTCCTCCGCCATGCGTTTAGTCAAAGTTGTAACAAGCACCCTCTCTTTTTTGGCAACTCTTTTCTGAATTTCTTTCATAAGATCTTCTATTTGATTCTCGGTAGGTCTAACTTCCACCTTTGGATCAACCAGACCCGTAGGACGTATAATAAGCTCGACTGTCTGTCCTCCCGAATACCTTCGGGACTTTCGTGACAATTCAAGTTCATATTCAGCAGGTGTTGCAGAGACAAATATTACTTGATTTATCATTTTTTCAAATTCAACAAAATTTAAAGGTCTATTATCCAGAGCAGATGGTAATCTGAAACCAAAATCAACAAGGGTCTGCTTTCTCGATCTATCTCCCTTATACATGCCTCGTATTTGTGGAATAGAAACATGAGACTCATCAATAATCATTAAAAAATCCTTGTTAAAATAGTCAATGAGAGTATAAGGCTTTTCCCCCGGCTTTCTTCCGCTTAAGTGTCTTGAATAATTCTCAATTCCTGCGCAATATCCAATTTCACTAAGCATCTCCAGATCATATTTTGTTTTTGTCTCCAAACGCTGTGTTTCAACAAGTTTCCCTTGATTTTTCAAGTCTACTAACCTTTGCTCTAATTCCTTTTTTATAAATTCTGCTGCAGTTTTAATACGGTTAGATGTCGTAACAAAATGCTTTGCGGGATATATTGCAATTCTGTCAAGATCTGTTAGCACCTTACCTGTTATATAATCAATTTGGGAGATTTTATCTATTCTATCTCCAAAGAGTTCTATTCTCACAGGAATTTCTTCGTATGAAGGGAAAATTTCTATGGTATCGCCTTTTACTCTGAATGTGCCGCGATGAAAGTCAATATCATTACGTTCATACTGAATATCAACAAGTTTTCTCAGAATATGTTCCTGTTTAAGCTCATCATCCCTCTGAAACATCAACAACAAGTCTTTCCATTCATCAGGAGAACCAAGTCCATATATGCAGGATACACTGGCAACTATAATCACATCTTTGCGTGAAAGCAGTGAGCTTGTAGCTGCAAGCCTGAGCCTGTCCAGATCATCATTTATTGAAGCATCTTTTTCTATATATGTATCCGTTTGTGGGATATATGCCTCAGGTTGGTAGTAATCATAATAACTGACAAAGTACTCAACGGCGTTATTGGGAAAAAACATTTTGAATTCTATGTATAGCTGTGCTGCCAGAGTTTTATTATGAGAAATAACAAGCGTGGGTTTATTTATACTGCGAATAACATTTGCCAGCACAAAGGTCTTACCTGACCCGGTAACGCCAAGAAGAGTCTGATATTTTTTATTAGTTTTAATTCCCTCTACAAGCTGTCTGATCGCCTTTGGTTGGTCCCCCTTTGGAGAAAAATCAGAAACCAGTTTAAAATGGTCCATATTTCATCATCTAAATCCAGTTCAGGATAGTGTCTGCAATACCAGAACCATCTAGTTTGTACTTTTTCAACAGGAGATGCCGCGGACCTTGTTCAATAAATTTGTCCGGCAATCCAATATGTAGAGACGCAACATCCTGCGTCTCTACATATTCTGCAACGCTCATCCCAAATCCGCCGGCAATAACATTTTCTTCAACTGTTACGATCTTCTTTATCCGAGACGCTATTTTCTCAATTAGTTCCGTATCCAACGGCTTAACAAATCTCATATTCGCTACTGAGACATTTATGTTTTTCTTCTCTAATATTTCTGCTGCCTCTAAAGCTGGATAAACCATTGTTCCTATTGCTAATATCGCAACATCAGCACCGTCTCTCAATATTTCTCCTTTCCCAATTTCAATCTTTTGAATTGAGTTGGAACCAAGTTCCTTGGAACTGGATTTCGCAGCATAATCCTTTGGATATCTTATAGAAATTGGCTGATTATATTCTACTGCTTTAGAAAGCATGCTTTCTAATTCACCCTCGTCCTTCGGAGACATAATCGTCATGTTTGGGATCATCGAAAGATATGAAAAATCAAAAACTCCCTGATGTGTTGGCCCGTCTCCTTCTACTATACCTGCTCTGTCAATTGCGAAAATCACAGGCAGCTTTTGTAAACACACATCATGTAAAATCTGATCATATGCGCGCTGAAGAAAAGTTGAGTAGACCGCAAAAACAGGTTTTAACCCCTTTAAAGCTAAGCCTGCTGCAAATGTAACAGCATGCTGCTCTGCCATGCCAACATCAAAGAATCTGTCCGGAAATTTTTGAGCAAACTCTCTAAGTCCTGTTCCATCTGGCATAGCCGCAGTTATTGCTACTATTTTTTTATCTTTTTGTGCCAATTTGATCAGAGCAGAACCAAAGAGTTCTGTATATGTTTTGCGTTTCTTATCTGCGTCTTTACTTTTCCATATGCCTGTTTCAATATCAAACGGTTTTGCGCTATGAAATCTTGTGGGATTCTCTTCCGCAAATTTATATCCTTTCCCTTTCTTTGTTAATATATGCACTAATACAGGACCTTTAAAGATTTTGATATTATCGAGTGTTTCTATAAGCAATGGGATATTGTGTCCATCAATTGGGCCAATATAACGAAAACCTAATTCATCAAATAATATTCCTGGAACAAGAAGCAACTTAAGACTTTTTTCTAATTTCTTTGCGCTGTCAACTAACAGGCTGCCAAATCTTGGAATCCTTTTTAACACTAGTTCCAGATCACCTCTAACTCTATTGTATATTGGATTAGTCGTAATTCTATTCAGATACTGAGACCATGCTCCAACATTATGAGATATACTCATCTCATTACTATTCAAGATTACAATTATATCTTTTTTAATATGTCCTGCATGGTTTAGAGCCTCAAATGCCATACCTCCGGTAAGCGCTCCGTCTCCAACTACAGCTATGAGCTTATTTTTATTGCTTGTCAATTTTTGCGCACACGCCATACCAAGAGCAGCTGAGATCGAAGTGCTTCCATGTCCTGTGCCGAAAACGTCATACTCACTCTCTTCTATTTTTGTAAAGCCGCTCATTCCTCCAAATTGCCGAAGTGTATAAAACTGGTTTCTTCTTCCTGTAAGAATTTTATGTGTATATGCCTGATGCCCAACATCCCAGATTATCTTATCATCAGGACAATTAAAGACATAGTGCAGAGCTATCGTGAGTTCAACAACACCGAGATTTGAAGCGAGATGCCCGCCCGTTTGCGAAACGGTTTCGATTATCAGTTTTCTTACTTCAGAGACCAACAGAGGAAGTGTTTTAATATCCAGTTTTTTTAAATCTTTTGGAGTTTTTATCTTTTCTAAATACATTTTTAAAGCCTTTTCATCATCTTGAAAGTCTTGATAGCTTATCCAAAACTAACTATCAAGTCAACCATGTGTATGAGTCCATATTGAAGATGCGCCAATAAGTCAAATTTATGCACATATTTTACCTAGACATCCAATCTTGCATATGCTAGCATAACCTTGTAAAAGTCAAAAGATAGAAATATTGCATGAATAATATGCTCCTAAATCACAAGTTTCAGTTTATATCATTCTGCCATGTGTTTCATAAGGAGAAGGCTGGTGGAAAGATTAACATAAATGATGATACACATATAATGCATATAACTAAAGGCAAAGGAACTGTTACCATAAAAGAACAAAAATTTAATTTTCAGAGAGGCTCTATAATAGCTGTTTCGCCTTTTATCAAATTTACATTAAATATTTTGCCGAATTTTGAAATGCTAAATATTCACTACAAACTATGGCTCTCTGACGATAGTCCTTTAGATGAACATACCGTGCTTCCTTACGTTTTCAGTCCTAAGGATTTTATTTATATTGAAAAAATATTGAGAAAAATGGATTCTCTATCAAAGGTTACATCTCTGGATAAGTTAAAAATCGCCTCTCTTGCCCATAATTTAGTTCTGCACCATATGATATCCAATGAACTTATTCCAAGAGTTACTCCAGCGATAGACCCCAGAATTAGTAAGGCTTATAAAAAACTTATGTCCAAAGATTGTATAAGATATAACGCTGGGGAAGCTGCTGAATTATGCTGCTTAAGTGTAAGTCAGATGAACCGCAAATTTAGAAGATTTTTTGGACAGTCTCCACAGAAATTGTGGGAGAAACGTAGGTTTTCTAGAGTATGCGCAACATTAACAAAAACTGATAAACCTCTATCAATACTTGCTGAGGAGTTTGGTTTCGATGATCATGCTTATTTTTGCAGATGGTTCAAGAAGATATCAGGGTATTCACCTCTAAGGTACAGAAAAAACTCGATAGAATTAAATCACTTATTTTGAGAAAATAGAAAAAAGTTATGTTAGAAAAAGAGAAAAAACAACGATTCAGTTTTGGTTTTAGTGATAGTCTTTTGGCTGAGTTGGGAGGTGTCAAGCAGGATGAATTGCATAGTAGCGTAGATGCTATATATAAAGCTTACGAAAGTATCAAGCCATTGGCAGAACGGATGGGAGTAAAATCTCCTAAACCCAGGATTGCAGGATTTTGTTATCCGCATGTTGTAGCACTTGGAGCAGAAGTTGTTTTTGCTGAAGATTCTGAACCTAATGTTAAACCTCTAATCCACTCGCCAGAAGAGATTGATTCGTTAAAAGAACCTGAAGATTATCTTACAAACAAATATATTCAAGAAAGATTGCGAATTTCTGATGAGATAAGAAGGCGTTATCCAGATTCTCCGAGTTTCATTGGCCATCTTCTTGAGGGACCAATAACTACAGCAGTCTTACTTATGGGTAATGATTTCCTTATGCTTCCATATGATGATTCTGAACGTGCCCATAAACTGCTACAATTTTGTGTTAAAAGTGCTCTAAATTATGCCAAGGTAATTAGCAAACGGCTTGATAAGCCTTTTAAAAGTAATGGGTTTCCAGACGATTTTGCTGGAATGTTTCATCCAGACATGTTCAGGCAATTTGTTGTTCCATATTGGGAGCAGTTATATCAGGGGCTGAAAGCAATCAAACGCAGTCTCCATAGTGAACTTCTTCGCATAGAACACCTACCATTTTTAGAAGAATTAAAAATGGAATGTTTTGACCCAGGTGCTGACCAGTACCTGACACCTGAACAATTGAAGGAACATTGTCCGTGTAAATTTCAATCCCGTATTTTATCCTGGCATATACATGACCTTTCAGCTGATGAGCTTGAAGCAATGTATCTCAAAATAGCGAAGTCTAAACCTTATGTGATTAGTTTCTCTATAAGCAGGCTGGAGGATGAATCAAAAATTAAGCGTCTTTTAAATGTTGCACGGGAAATGGAATATTGAAGAACAATAAAAAAAGAAAGGAGACAGACTATGTTTATTGATATTCACCTGCATACTGCAAGGAAAAAATCCCTTCCAAGGAATGAGAAGGGAGATAATTATGCATCCCCTGAGGAATTGATCGAAATGATGGATAGAACGGGAGTTGACAAGGGAATTCTTCTGCCTGGAGTAAATCCTGAGTGCAGAAAGCAATTCTCAACAGTGGAGGATATCATGGATGTTTGCGAAAAATATCCTGACAGGTTCATTCCTTTCTGTAATATTGACCCGCGGGCTGAAAAAAATAGTCCTGAGGCTGATCTCTCACGCCAACTGCTCTTTTACAAGGAAAAAGGATGTAAAGGAGTCGGAGAAGTATGTGCAAACCTGTATTTTGACGACCCTCTTGTCCAGAACTTATTTAAACACTGTGAAAAGAGCCAGATGCCTCTTCTTTTCCACATTGGTCCTCAAAAAGGGAATTGCTACGGTCTTATAGATGATCTACATCTGCCACGTTTGGAAAAGTCCTTGAAAGACTTCCCTGATTTGATATTTATCGGGCATTCTCAACCCTTCTGGTCAGAGGTCAGCGGAGATGTAACGACCGAAAACAGAAAAGGGTATCCTGAGGGTAAGGTGACTCCGGGAGGTGCAGTTCCCAGACTTATGAAAGAATATCCTAACATGTATGGAGATATATCAGCACACAGTGGTTACAATGCCCTAACGCGTGATGCGGAATTTGGATATGCCTTCATTGAGAAATTTCAGGATAAGCTTTTCTTTGGGACAGACATTGCATCTCCAAGAAACGACCATCGTCATGCAGAATTTTTGAGAAACGCTTATAAAGAAGGGAATATTTCAAAAGAGGCATTTGAGAAAATAAGCTGGCAGAATGTGAATAGAGTTCTAAAGTTAGGAATTGGATAAAGATTTATTTTATCCCTTTACTCTTGGAAACAATATACCCGCCAGTCAAGAGTACAGCGCCTGAGGCTAGTTGTCCTGTTGTAAGAATCTCACCAAAAATAAAATAGGAAAAAATTGCTGTTAAAAGAGGCGATATCAGGAGTATGCTTGAAGCCATGGCAATACCAGTTGCACGAATTGCAAAGTAATATACTGAATGTGCGAGTCCAATACAAAATAGGCCTGAGATAAACAGGATGAATAAAACTCTTATAGGAAGATGAATAATTGCTAAAGGATTTCCCTCTATGAGTGCCATTAAAAAAAAGACGAATGCGCTGATTATAAAAACAAAAGGTGTAAAAGCCACTATGTTGTAATTTCGCAGGGTCTTCTGAACGTATACGGCATAAAATGTCCAGAACAGATTTGCCAGTATAATGAAGATAATTCCCCATTTCATCTGTAAAGAGGTTACTTCTCCTTTAAAGAAAATTACTCCTATAACACCCAGAAGACACAGAAGTGTCCCCAAAATGTATTTTGCGCTTTTAATACTCTCTCTTTCTTCAGGGAAAAGCATAAAAGACACAATTACAGTGAGCACAATGCTAATTTTCCCAATCAAGGACACAAATGCAGGCAAAACCCGGTATAATGCCATGACCCAGAAGGTTTGCATAATAATAAGGAAAAAAGCCGTAATAAACAGTTTTTTCCATACCTTTAAACACTGCCTAAATTCGCTGCGGAAAAATATAGAGACAATTATAAAAAGAGACAAACTCCCTGATAGATACCTGAAGGCATTTTGTGTATGAACATCCAGATATTTAGAGAAATAACGGACAAAAATCGGGCCAAATCCCCAAATACAAGCTGTAATTACAATTAAAGCAATCCCCTGGCCTTTACTTAATTTCATCTAAGCGCCTCTTTTATTCTTTAGCTAAATTACGATTTCAATTGCTTGATATGGGCAGGCAGGAATACAAAGTTCACACGCTATACACTTTTGCTTATCAAATGATACTTTCATTGTATCTCTGTTTAAGAATATAGCATTTGTCGGACAATGCGGTATGCAAGCAGTGCAGTGGACACATTTGCTTTCGTGCCATTTAATGTCCTGTGCAAGCGGCTGAATATCTATATTTAACTCAGCCAGATAATTCATGCCA
This sequence comes from bacterium, assembly GCA_018812485.1. Taxonomy (NCBI): domain Bacteria; species bacterium. The sequence goes on from JAHJDO010000005.1 coordinate 60,960, forward strand.
GCTTCCATTTCTTTCTTACTGCCGCTTATTTCTACTACTAATCTTCCCTGCTCCTGTGGAGTAACTCTGGCTCTGAGTATATTTATCATTAAATTATAATCCTTGACAAGATGATATACGACCGGCTGACTGACTACTTCATGTGGAAAAGTTAAAACAACTCTTTTTCTAATCATAGCTTATTCTCCTGAAGAAAGAGACTTAACCGGTTTTGCCAGTTCAAATCTTCCCTTTTTAATCTTATCTTTAAGGATTTTTGCTATTTCTCTTGCCTTATTATAGCTTGACAATGCACCTGTAGGAACTTGTTTTCCTTCTATCTCTATATGTCCATCTCTTAACTGCTTATAATTAACCTCGCCATAGCTTTTGTTGACTCCGTTAGGATAGTCTTTACTATAATCCACAATTTGAGTGTAAATATCCTCATCCTTTACAGCTGTATATTTAACTATATCCTCGCTTAAAATAGGTATTGGAATGCCTATGCCAATAGTTAAAGTTACCCCATACCCCGTAATACTTGTGCCTTTCAGCCATTCCGAAGACATCCCTTTTAAATCTCCGACTACAGCGAGAGTTCCTGCTGGAGCTCTCACCACGCTATTGGTTCCTCTTTTAACACGTGGATTATGCTGCGTCCCTTCCCAGTAGACAAATCCTTCTCCTCCTCCGAGAAATATTTTTGTTCCTATGCCAATAGTCTTATATAAAGGATCATTCAGCAAAGGGCTTAATTGTCCAGCACTACAGTAATTCGCATTGCCAATGTTCGGCTTTAGAATTCCCATATAGGTGTATATGTTTCTGTCAGAATATTTATTTATCGCAACATTGTAATTCTGATATGCATTTCTTGGGTTTGTTAGAATAGCCTGGTTTACACTTTTTATGTCTATTACAGTCTTAAGCTCTTTCTTCGGATAGCAATCTGTTCCATAAGATATTGCTCTAAGTTTTATAGGTTTGCCAGCAACTAAATCCTCTATTACATGCCCGCCTCCATATTTGAAGCTGCCTGGAAATACCTTATTCAATAAATCTTCATCAGGAAGCTCTGTTACTCCAAGATAAATATCAGCAGCAGCAAGCCCAGCATATGCATTAATGCCATTTAACCATACTTTCTGAGCTTTTATCTTTGGTTTTGAATTTTTAAAATTAATAAAAGCACCTGAAGAGCACATTGGAGCAAATGTACCTGTTGTTACAACATCTACTTCTTTTGCAGCCTTTTTTATGCCTTTTTCCTCAACTATATCAATAATCTCCTCAGCAGTTACAACTACTGCTTCTCCCCTCCTTATCCTTTGATTTATTAGTCTCCTGTAAAATTCACAACTCACTGTTACACAGGAAGTTGCAAACATTAATTTCTTGACTTTCCCCTCCAGCCTTGATATAATGTAACTGCTTCTCAAATAATAAGTTAC
>JAHJDO010000006.1 GCA_018812485.1 bacterium
CTCCCTTGCCTTTTCTTACTATTAATGATGATTGTTCGGTTTCAATGAGCAGATCACCGCAGTTCAGATTAGCCATTTCTGTTACTCTCAAACCTGTAAATAAACCAAGCTCAACCATGAAACAATTTCTTACTGCTATGAAATTCTTGTGCTTTTGCATTAATTCCCGGCAAGTATCCATGAGCTTTCTCACTTCTTCTGTTTTCAGGTACTTACTTTCGTCTAATATCCATGTAAATGTCATTTTGTTTGTTCATCATTCATAGGAAAGGTGAACTGTTATAATAAGAGTGAAATAGAGGTATTTAAGTCTTCCGACGCTGGTTTTTAGAGTGGTATTCTGGGAATGAGAAATAGAAGAAAAACGGAGAAAAAATTTAACAAGCCCAAAAATCGGGGAATTTTAAAAGAATAGATTTGCCGACGGGAAATGAATAAGATAGGAATTAGATGGTGAAATTAGAAAGTTCGCACTTCCTATGTAAAGTGAACTTTATTTTTTAATATAGAAGAAAAGAAAAAGGCATTGCTTTAGAATATCTCGCTTAAATTTTTCCATTCAGTATAATTTGTGTCAGCTTTATATTCGTCATTATTGTTTATTTTCCAGATTTCGGCGACTTTAGATATAATTCCGCCTTTGAATTTTTTACCAGTTTTGTTTTGTTCTTTAATCCATTTCTGCAAAACTTCTGCCTTTCTTTTAGTGTCCCCAGAGCCGACAGTTCCGCTTAAACCTTGTTTTGTGTCCAAAATTAAAATTGTGCCCTTGATTTTGATTATCCAATCAGGATAAAACAGCTTTTCTTTTTTCTCAACTCCATCATAAAAGGGTATAGAGAAATGTTCACTTCCAGAATTTCCGCTTTTATACCACCAATCAACATTTTTTGATTCAACATATTTTATAAATTCTGTTTCGTTTTTCTTCCCATTATAGTTTTTGCCAATATAAAAGGGAATCATTGAAGTTTTACTTAAATCTTTGATTTCTTTATAATCTTCGGTATAGAATAAGGAAGGTCTGGGGATTTCCAAATCTTCGGTTCTTCTTGCTCGTGATGCTTTTTTCTTAACTTCTTCTTGCCTTATTGGTCTGTATTTTTCTAAAGCTTCAGCGATTACTTTTCTTAATATGCTGTCGGGCTTTAACAAATCATTTACAATAATTGTGTAATAGGCACTTCTTTTTTCTTGTATTTTCTCAGCAAACCAAACATTAAGGGCAGTTTTTAGCTTTCCCCAAGATCGTTCAGGGGCAAATTTCTTATTCTCTTCCTCTTGCTTAGCAATGATGTTAAAGCATAAAAGATTATATATTCGTTCTATGTCATTTTTGGAGGTATCTCCAATTAAATCACTCCCTCTTTCTTTAATTTGTTTGACAAAATTATCATAATCTTCAATTTCGGCATCAACAATTAATTTAATTGGGACTTTCACATCATATAACTTCAATCCTTTAGCGATAAGTTTCTTTTTTGTGTTCTCAATAAATTCTTTCTTTTCAACATTAAAAAATTTATCAGATATTTCTTTAAATGTAATCTGGAAAGAATCACCTAAATCATTATAGTCAGTTCTGCCCATAAAAGTAGATTGCAGAATTATTGGTTTTATTCCTTCTTTTCTCTTGCTTTCAAAAATGAATGGCTTATTTTTACCCTGCTTATTATCTGGTAACTGTATTTGGTTTCTTTCGTAGTTTGTATAAAGATAGCCAATGTTTAAATCGGGTTTTGGGTAATGGATGGCTTCGGGCATTCTCAAAATTCTGCCCACAGTTTGTGTATGGAAAACCGGGCTTTTAATTTCTCTAAACATTACCAGTATAGATGCCCTTGGGCAGTCCCAACCAGTAGCAGCAGCTTGCTTAAAAATTAAAAACGAAACCAAGGAATAATTTTGCTCAATTTCTTCAAGATTTTCTTTTTTATCTGATAGCCATATTGCCATGTCTTTCTCATCAACACTTTTATCTCTCAAAAAGTCCTTAACTATTTCCATCTTTGATTTGTCTAAGGTTTCTTTTCTTGCGTGGTCGTCATTTGGCAATTGAATAAGAACAAGAGGATTAATCTCTAAACCTAACTCCTTGTATTCTTTCTGCAATTCTAATCTCTTATTAAAAGCCAATCCCAACAATATCAAATCTTGATCTATTTCCTTTTTTGAAAACTTATCTAAATCCTCTTTTGTTTGAGTGATTATCTTTTCTTTGATTAAACCAACATCAATTACATCTTCCCTTAAAACTTCTACCCATCCAGCTCTCTTATTTTGAATATCTGATGCAGTAGGTTCTATTTTAGGCGTAGCTGTTATTTTGATAATTATTCTTGGATTTATCAATTCGATTAAGTCATCTGCGAGTTCTGTATCTGTGTCTCTGTGTGCTTCATCTATAATTAAAATCAATTCCCTGTTATCTTCCTGAGTTCGTTTTACAAATCCATCAAAAATTCCGTAATCTCCATAAGTATATTCTGTTGGATTTCTTAGTTTTCTTCCGTCTTTCGTGGAAGATTTTATTTTTTGCCAATTAATAAAGAAAACATTATTTTTCTCAAGTTTTCCTTTACTTAAATCATTTAAATCAAGCAAATTTACTTCATTTGCCCCTCCATAATAATCAAACAGCTTATTCTTACTTTGGATATACGATTCTTCGCTGAAACTAAACCATAGATAAGATTTATCCACGTTAAATTGAGGATCATTGCTCATATCTTTTAGAAATTGGGCAACCATCACAGTTTTACCGCTTCCTGTAGGAGATTTGAATGTTAAAGGCAGTTTTCGGTTTGTAGTTTTCCACAATTCTAAAAACTGCTTTCTTAATTGCCTAATTGCTTCTTCTTGAAATGTTTTTAAGCTTTTTATTTGTGCCATAATATTACCCTAAACGATTTACTTCTTTATAGACCTCAATGATTGGTTCGGGGATGTCCTCCACCTTGATATTTTTATAGTCTGTGAATTCATTGTTATATTCATTCTTTCCCCAACTGAAAATATAGAGAGTTACATTTTCTTTTAGCTTTCCTAATTTCTTAATCAATTCTTTTAATTTTGATTTATCTTCTTTGAAATAAATTGCGGTGTATTTTGTTCTGTCCTTGAAAATCTGCCACCATTCGTTTTTTTCAACTTCCTCAAAAGTATTCTCTCTTAAGGCGATCATCTCTCCAGCTTGATAAGTAAGTTTAATTTTCTGTTCATCAGAAACATGAGAAATATGGTCAATGTCCAAAAGCTCGGTTTTGAAGTATCTTAAATTGGCAGGAATTTTAGTTATATCTGGCCAAGCTTTATGTCCTTCGATGACTTTTTTAATTCTCGGATAACAAACTTCCACAGCTATATTATTTTCGTTATTTGTGCATAATATGAACTTCCTATTTCCGTTATCCTCTTTATTTAGAATCATTACTGCGTGACCTGTTGTCCCAGAGCCAGCGAAATAGTCTAAGACAATTGCGTTTTTTCTTTGTTTGACTACACATTCAAGACAGTCTCTGACATTGAAAAGAGATTTCGGGAAAGGGAAAGAAGTATTGGTAAGTTCGTTTACTATTTTCGACCCAAATGTACTTGCATCATATCTTGGTCCTGTCCAAACAGTCCTTGGTTTTTGTGTGTCTTTCCTTCTGAAAATATCAATTTCTCCATTTTTCTTATCTCCCACAAAAAGTTTATCTTTTATTTCTTCAATTGTTTGTCTAGCAAATACCCATTTTCGTTCAATTCCTTTGACATCAATAGGCCAAACTTCAGTAATATTGTTTTTTAATTTCACATTTTTGTATTTAGGATGAAAATCTTTAGGGAGGACTTTTCCAAACCCAATTATTTTATTATTTTTAACTAGTATTGGATAAAAACAATTGCGCGCATCTGTCCTTAAAGATTCTCCGCCATGATCCCTTAATTCTTCTTCAAGTATCTCATCTCTTTGTTTACTTCCGATTACCTTTAATCCATTTCTAAAAATAAAGTAGGCATATTCGTGGGTATAAGAAAAATTATTACCCTGAACACCACGCGGATTATGAACTATTGTAATGGAATGGATTTCATAGCCTTTAAAAATTTCTTCTAGTAAAACACCCAAATGATTAACTTCATTTTCATCTATGGTACAAATAAGAACACCATCTTCTTTTAGAAGATTTTTTGCAAGCCATAATCTTTTTGACATCATGCTCAACCATTTACTATGGCGATACAAATCGTTTATATCAACATAATTATTGTTATACTTCCAATCTTTTGCTCCTGTGTTATAAGGTGGGTCAATATAAATGACATCAATTTTCTTTTTGTGAGTATAATTCAAAACAGAAAGAGCATGATAATTATCGCCTTCAATAAGTATGTTTTGAGGTTTTTCTTTATCTGCAATTATCTTTTTTGTTTTAACTTCTTTTAAAATAGGTATTTTATATTGACAATCTAAAACTATCTGTTCAGGTTCTTTTTCTTCTTCCCAAACAATACCATAATGTTTTTTTTCTTTTAGAATTTTATTTTGTCTCTTTAGTTTTTCGACTTCTTCAAGAAGTTCTTTATTTCTCTTTTCTATTTCTTGCATGTTCATACTCTTAATTATATATCGATTATAAAGTTTTCTTTTTTAAATTATATATCAAAAAGGTAGACCCTGAAAAATAAGAAAAAACTTTGTTAAATCTTTGCTTTAATAATTTTTCTATAATACTACTATTTCCATCTGATTGAAGTTTAAATCTTTATTGTAGTCTATTTGCGATTTCTCTTAACCAATTTTCAATATCTTTACTTACATCTCTTTCAGAAAGCAATTCGTAGGTCATCTGTGACACAATTTCATCATTTAATCTTTTTTTGCACTGAGATATTTTTTTGCTTTTATTGCTTTTTCCAAGAGTATCCCATGTTTGTGAAGAATTCTGCGATTCATGAAATCTTTGAGCAACTAAGTGTGGAACGTCATCATCATCTCCAAAATTAACATTTATGTTATAAACATTGTTGATTATATCGGGGTGTAAATAATTCTCTATTGTTTTTTTGCCAGTTACGGTTGCCCAAGAACCATCATTACGAGCATTTACTTCTATGCAACATCCCAGATATTCTGGCTGATTATCATAAATATGGATTTCCTTTTTATGTAATCCCTTTAAATAATGACGATTGACCCATTGTCTCAAAGTGCTACCACCAAGAGGGAAAATAGCTATTCGTGGATCATTTTTGATATCTGGTAAAGAAGGATCGTGATTATGTAACATGGTACTTATATGGCAAAGGAAAGATACATCATTAGGTCCCTCTACACAAATTAGAATTTTAACTTCGTTTAGTTCTGGTAAAACTCCTAAGTCACGGGTTATCTCTTCATAGATATCTTCTTCTCCGGATTTAATAGAGATTTCATCATTCTTAATAAGAACATGTCGTAAGGATTCAACATTCAATAATCCTGCGAAACCAGGAACATGAGTTGTAACTAATACCTGACAATTAGATTGATCAGATAATTCCTTAAATGCTTCGGCCAACATCTTCTGATTTTGGGGATGTTGAGATGTTTCTGGTTCTTCTATTGCATAAATAATTGCAGGTGCATTTTGTTCTTTTTGTCTTCTCTCTGCTTCAGCACGAAAGAAATTAATAAGGATTAATCTCCTGACTCCACTTCCCCGTTTATTTATAGGTATTTGGTCTTGGTCTTTTAAAGTCAATTTGAACAGGCTATCCCATTTTGGTTCAGCTTTAAAATCGGGGATAAGTTTTCTTGCTAATTCTGGGTTCATTTCATTAAGTTTTTCTAAAGTGCGATTTGCAACTTCTAAAGCTCTGCTTTGCACTATCGTCTTTATTTGATCCATTTGTGGTTGAACTAACTTCATGGCTTCTTTGACTGCTGTCTTCATGGGGTCTTGAACCTCGTCATCATCATCATTGCTTGCTCTATCTGCTTGGAAAAGGGCAAATACTGGCATTTCGTCTGATAGCTTCTTCCAAATTTTTTTTGAATCTCCTTCTGCCATTTTCTTATCCGATTCGCTGTTCAGCAGAATTTCTTTTTCTTCTAATTTTAAATCAGGGAAATTTGTCCAGATCGCTTTACGAATAGACGGATTGACATTCAATTTTGTTTCTTTTTTAGGAATTTTAAGTGTTTCGAAACGCTGTTTTAGATCTTCGTTTTTCAGTAGAAGCAAATCGTCTGCATTTTCAATTGTTGGATGAAGTGCAATTGCAATGATTTTCTCTTTTATTTTTTGTCCACTGCAATCAAAACATTTATGTATTTCTAAGTCTCCATCTCGGTTCAATAAATATTCTTCTTTAAGACTAGTTTGTGCTTTAACATCAAGTACCAAAAGTTCAGGGAAATCTGTGAAAACACAACCAATCCTTACTTCTTTTTCTTTTCCGTAAACACATACATCAGATTTATCAAATTTAACCTTGCCATCATTGTTGAAGAAAATTTCAAGTGCTTCTAATATCGTTGATTTACCAACATCATTTTTACCAATGAAAGCAGTTAAATCATCAATATCGATTTCGGTTTCTTTTTTGTATCCTCTTAAATTATTCAGAATAACTCTTTGAAGTTTCATAATTTAAACAGGCCTCCATATCTTAATAAATCTTTCCTGATTCTTAATCATCATCAGGCAAATCAGTCCTGAATTCAGCATAAACAGGATAATGATCTGAAACTTTCTTGATAAAAGCAGAATCTGTTACATTATATTCAGTATCCCATCTGAATGCTCCTGAATTGCCAGTATATTCAATTTGGGCAGTCGTATCTCTCATCATCATTCTATCATAGGTGTTATCAGCAGTTCCGACTGTTGTATCTACATTATTTCCAATCATCTGTGTCCATTCAGGTAAAATTACAGCCAGTTTTTCCTCTTTAAAATAAGAGCCGTCTGCGTTCATATCTCCGACTAC
>JAHJDO010000007.1 GCA_018812485.1 bacterium
AACTCGAAGAGTTATACACAGAACGGCAGTATCCACAAGGTGAAGAGAAGTAGCATAAACAATTTAGGAGATGACTGATAATTTACAGTCCTTAGGAGAGATTGATAGTATGAATTTGCATAAAACTTCTTGCATTACCTTATGAAAATAAATTTTGCAAAAAAAATTGTAAAAGTGCATAATAGGTACTCAAATAGTAAAAAAACAGTAGGTTAGAAAAAGGGGAAAAAATGATAGCACGAAAGGATAAAAATATAATTTTGCGGTATGCAAAAAAATACAATGTTTCCTATATCGTTTTGTTTGGTTCTTCGGCAACAAAGAATTTAAAGGCAAATGATATTGATATTGGAGTGAAAGGCATTGAACCTAGATTATTCTTCAAATTTTATGCCGAATTGTTTAAACATTTATCGAGACCTGTTGATCTTATTGACCTCTCAAAGAAGTCGCTATTCAATCAACTTGTAGAAGAAGATGGAATAAAAATTTATGGATAAATTATCTAAGCAGATTCTCGCAGAAAAACAGAACGTTAATGTAGTATTGAGTAGTCTTGAAGATGCTATGGCAAGAAAAGAGAAATCAGTTGTTGAATTAGCAGCTATTGGTACATTTCTTCATAACATCTACAATGGAGTAGAAAATATTTTAAAACAAATTCTGCATGCAAAAGATATTAAGATTCCTAAATCCGATACATGGCATAAAGACATTTTAAATCTTTCGGTATCCAGAAAGATTATTTCGGAGAAGCTATCTGATAAGCTTTATGAGTACCTAACTTTTAGGCATTTTTTCATTCATGCATATGGATTTATGCTTGAAGAGTCTCAGCTAAAGGATTTAGCTAACAACATTTCAGCGATTTGGTCACAATTTATGTTAGAAATAAAAGAATTAATGAATAGTAATAAAAAAATAGGAGGTTAGAAAATGGTAAAGATGTATTATGATCAGGATGCAGATTTAGGGGTGTTAAAAGGGAAAACTGTAGCCATTATTGGTTATGGTAGTCAGGGACATGCTCAGGCGCAAAATCTCAGGGATAGCGGAATAAAGGTTATTGTTAGCGATCTTAAAGGCAGTCCAAACTGGGAAATGGCTGTTAAGGCAGGATTTGAACCTGTAAGCGCCCAGGAAGCTACTAAGAAAGCAGATATTATCCAGATTCTAACACAGGATGATGTGCAGGCAAAGGTATACAAAAACGATATAGCTCCGTATATGAAAGACGGCAAAGCGCTTGTTTTCTCACATGGATTTAATATCCATTTTGGACAGATAGTTCCTCCAAGCAACATAGATGTTTTTATGGTAGCACCAAAGGGACCGGGCCATTTAGTTAGAAGAATGTATGAGGGCGGAGGCGGAGTGCCATGCTTATTAGCGATTTTCCAGGAATACACAGGAAAGGCTAAGGATCTTGGGCTTGCATATGCTAAGGGAATTGGCGGCACAAAAGCAGGTGTAATAGAAACAACTTTTGCAGAAGAAACAGAAACTGATCTTTTTGGTGAGCAGACAGTTCTATGTGGCGGTTTAACTGCTTTGATAAAAACAGGTTTTGAAGTATTAGTTGAAGCAGGATATCAGCCGGAAATGGCTTACTTTGAATGTCTGCATGAAGTGAAACTGATAACAGATCTACTGCATGAAGGTGGCATTGGCTGGATGAGATATTCAATCAGCGATACAGCTAAATATGGAGATCTTTCCAGAGGGCCTAGAATAGTAACCAAAGAGACAAAAGCTGAAATGAAGAAGATATTAAAGGAGATTCAGTCAGGAGAATTTGCCAGAGAGTGGATTCTGGAGAATCAGGCTAATAGACCTGTGTTTAATGCATTGGCTAAAAAGGATGAGAAACATCTGATTGAAGTAATAGGCAAGAAACTACGAAGCATGATGCCCTGGCTTGCTAAGGGAAAGTAAAAGAAACTCATGAATAATAGAATTGTAATATTTGACACTACCCTGCGTGATGGAGAACAGGCCGCAGGTACTCGACTGGGTCCTCAGGAAAAACTTGAGATAGCCAGACAACTGGAGCGTTTGGGCGTGGATGTAATGGAAGTTGGTTTTCCTGCTTCTTCTCCTGGCGATTTCGAAGCTGTTCAGGCGATTGGCAAGGAGATTCATCAACCGATCATTTGTGCACTCACTCGATGTCGCTCTGAGGATATAGAGATAGCAGGAAAAGCCCTAAAAGGAGTCTCTAAATCACGAATTCATACAGGGCTCGGTGTTTCAGATATCCATATAGAGAGTAAGCTTAGAAAAACAAGAACTGAAGTTTTGAAAATGGCTGTGCAGTCGGTCAAATTAGCAAGGGAATTCGCCAGAGAAGTGGAGTTTTACGCAGAAGATGCTGGAAGAGCAGAGCCAGGTTTTCTACTGGAAATGGTGGAAGCCGTTATAGAAGCAGGTGCAAAAATCATTAATATCCCGGATACAACCGGATACACTATGCCAGAACAATTCGCATCACTTATCATGAAGATTAGAGAGGAAGTCCCGAATATTAGTCAGGCTATTATTAGTGTTCATTGTCACAATGACCTTGGTCTGGCTGTAGCGAATAGCCTTGCAGGAGTGAAGGCTGGGGCAAGACAAGCAGAGTGTACAATCAACGGAGTTGGTGAACGCGCTGGTAACGCATCACTTGAGGAAATAGTTATGGCGCTTAAAGTCCGCTCAGATTATTTTGGTTTTTCTACGGGAATAAAAACAGTGGAACTTTACAGAACATCCAAGCTTGTGTCGCATCTCCTTGGCATATCAGTTCCTCCAAACAAAGCTATTATAGGGAAGAATGCCTTTGCTCATAGCAGCGGTATTCATGTAGATGGTTTTCTTAAGGATAGAAATACTTATGAAATTATGAAACCTGAGGAAGTTGGCGTTCAACAAAGCGATGTTGTATTAACAGCTCGGTCCGGACGACATGCGCTTAAACATCGTTTGGAAAAACTGGGGTATAAACTCAAAGGAGAAAAACTGAATCAGGTCTATGAGCGATTTATAACAGTAGCAGACCGTAAGCAAGAGGTTTTTGATGAAGATCTGGAGGCTATAGTTGAGGATGAAATAACTACAACTTCGGAAACTTACATTCTTGAATACTTTAATACTGTAAGCGGAAATAAAACTATACCAACTGCTACTATAAGATTAAGAAAAGGAGATGCAATTTCCCAGGAAGCAGCTTGTGGAGACGGACCTGTAGATGCCGCGTATAAAGCTATTGACAGAATTACCCATCTGAAAGCCAAACTTATTGACTATTCCCTCCAAGCTGTTACCGGAGGAAAGGACGCATTAGGCGAGGTTCATGTAAAGGTTGCGGTTGGTAATAGAACAGTAGCAGGAAGGGGAGCTAGTACAGACATTATTGAAGCAAGTGTGAAAGCGTATGTCAACGCTATGAATAGGTTGTTGGCAAAACGCAAAAGAACATAATTCCTAATTTTAAATTTCCAATTATTAATCAAATTAAGAATTTAGTCTTTAAATATGAACATAGATATTAAAGCCGAGATTAAAGAAAAGGAAAAGAGATTACATGGCTTTATGGATAATAACGGCTATGGTGCCGTTATTATTAATAAACAGAATAGTTTTGCGTGGCTAACCTGCGGTGGGGATAACCACGTTGGCATAGCAACTGAAACAGGTAGTGTTACAGCAATTGTCACAAAATCGAAAAAGTATATTATTGCTAATAATATTGAAGCTCCACGTATCAAAGATGAGGAGATAAATGACCAGGGATTTGAAGTAGTTGAATTTGCATGGAATGAGGCCGATAGATCTGCAGAAATTATTAAAGAGATAACAGATGGTATGCGTGTTGCCTCAGATGAAGAAATTGCCCCGTTGCGCTATAGTTTAACTCAGCCGGAAATAGAAAAATACAGATGGATTGGACATGAGAGTTCAAAAAGTCTAAAGGAAGTATCTGATATTATAAAGCCCGGCGATTCTGAGCACAAAGTAGCTGGGCTGGTAGCAGAAAGACTTCTCCCGTCGGGCATAATTCCCATTGTTCTTCTTATAGCAGCTGATGAGCGTATCAAGAAATACAGGCACCCAATCCCAACAGATAATAGAATAAAAAAACATGTTATGATTGTGGTATGCGCAAGAAAATGGGGTTTAATAACGTCATTAACAAGGCTTGTCCATTTTGGAAGCCTGCCTGCTGAATTAAGAGAAAAGCATGACGCAGTTACAGAGGTTGATGCTTCCTTTACTGCAAATACAAGGCCAGGAAATATTGTTGGAGATATTTTCAGTAAAGCTTTAGATATTTATGAAAGAACCGGTTTCAGGGATGAATGGAAACTACATCACCAAGGAGGAGCCACAGGTTATTCATGCAGAGACTATAAAGGAACCTCTGATAGTAAAGAAGTAGTTGAATTGAATCAGGCTTTTGCGTGGAATCCATCCATTACAGGAACAAAGTCAGAAGACACAATAATCGCTCTCAAGGATAAAACGGAAATAATCACACAGGCAGAGGACTGGCCAATGTTAACTGTCAAGTATGAAGATCAGTCCATACAGAAGCCGGATATTTACATAAAATAATGGACACAATTCGCATGCCTACTTAGATTTACTCTGCAGATACTTCTCTATATATTCAGGTCTTATTCTCTTTAGTTCTGATTTTGGCAGCATTGAGAGGAGTTCCCATCCCAGGTCAAGTGTTTGGTCTATGGTTCTATTCTCATCGTATCCCTGACCCACATAGCGTTTTTCAAACTCGTCTGAAAACTTAAAATATAATTTATCTATATCGCTCAAAGCGGATTCTCCAAGAATAATTGCAAGTTCCTGCGCTTCTTTGCCGCTTGCATAAGCGGCAAAAAGCTGATTAAAAACATCGGCATGGTCCTCTCTGGTTTTCCCTTTGCCAATCCCTTTATCCTTCAATCTTGAGAGTGATGGAAGAACGTCAATTGGAGGGGATGTTCCCTTTTTGTGAAGATTTCTACTCAGTATAATTTGTCCCTCTGTAATGTAACCTGTCAAATCCGGTATGGGGTGTGTTTTATCATCATCAGGCATGGTCAGAATAGGAATCTGAGTAATGGATCCTTTTTTATTTTTGATTCTGCCTGCTCTTTCATAAATTGAAGCAAGATCAGTATACATATAACCCGGATATCCTCTTCTTCCGGGAACTTCCTTTCTGGCTGCGGATACAGAACGTAATGCTTCGCAATAATTTGTCATGTCCGTTAATATAACCAGCACATGCATACCTCTCTCGAATGCAAGATATTCTGCTGCTGTTAGTGCAACACGCGGAGTAGCAATTCTCTCAATAGCAGGGTCATCAGCAAGGTTTATGAACAGGACTGTTCGTTCTATAGCTCCTGTTCTTCTGAAATCCGAAATAAAGAAATCTGCCTCTTCAAAGGTTATGCCAATAGCAGCAAACACAACAGCGAATTTTTCCTCTTTGCCAACAACCTTTGCCTGTCTTGCAATCTGAGCGGCAACCTGGGAATGCGGAAGTCCGGAGCCGGAAAAAATAGGTAATTTCTGTCCTCTAACCAGAGTGTTCAGACCATCTATTGCAGATATCCCGGTTTGAATAAACTCAGATGGGTAATCACGCGCATACGGATTAATAGGGTTGCCATTTATATCCAGATATTTTTCAGGAATTATTTCCGGACCGTCATCCATTGGTTTGCCCAGTCCGTCAAAGACCCTGCCCATCAAATCCTCTGAAACGGGAAGCTCTATTCCTTTACCCAAAAATTTCACTCTGGTTTTAGCTATATCTATTCCGCTTGTGCCCTCAAATACCTGTATAAGAGCTTTATCAGTGGAAATTTCCAAAACCTTTCCCTGCCTTATTTCTCCACTGGGTAAGATAATTTCTATTAATTCATCATATTTCACCCCGCTAATATCCTCTACTAGAATAAGCGGCCCAACTATCTCTCTAACAGTCAAATATTCTTTTTGCATTTATAACTCCGCTTGTTGCTTACTCTCCACTGTAAGCTGATTTATCTCTTCTTCTACTTTTTTCTCCAGTTCGGAGAATTTATCCAGTTCTTTCTCTTTAATGAATCGCATTCGCGATATGTCTTCTCTGATTTTCAGGTTAGTCAGGGATTCTATAGGTGTCTTTTCGCCCAGTGCCTGAATGCACTTTTTATGAAGCATCATAATTAGTTTCAGCATGCGATATTGCTTCTTAAGGGATGTATAAGTATCTATCTCGTGAAATGCGTTTTGATGCAGGAAATCCTCTCTTATAGACTTTGCAGTCTCAAGAATAAGGCGGTCAGAAACAGAAATAGTATCCATCCCGACAAGCCGTACAATTTCCTGAAGGTCAGTTTCCTGCTGGAGAAGTTTCATGCCTTCCTGATGCATTCTCATCCAGTCTTCACCTAAATTTTCTTTTAAGAAGTCGTGGATATTATCAAGATATAAAGAATAACTATTGATCCAGCTTATTGCAGGAAAATGACGCCTGTATGCCAGTTTATCTTCCAGTGCCCAAAAGACTTTAACGACCTTCAATGTTCCCTGAACAACCGGGTCGGAAAGGTCACCTCCCGGAGGTGATACAGCGCCTATTATGCTTAATGTGCCCTCTCTGGAATCTGCGCCTTTACATATTACTCTGCCTGCCCGTTCATAGAATTCGGCAAGTTTTGCAGGCAGATATGCCGGGTATCCTTCTTCACCAGGCATTTCTTCAAGTCTGCCTGACATTTCTCTTAATGCCTCTGCCCATCTGGAGGTAGAATCGGCCATTACCGCAACATTATATCCCATATCGCGGTAATATTCAGCTATTGTTACTCCTGTATATATAGAAGCTTCTCTTGCGGCAACAGGCATATTGGATGTATTAGCTATAAGCACAGTTCTTTTCATTAACGGGTTCCCCGTCTTTGGATCCTTAAGCTGCGGGAATTCCATTAATACATCTGTCATTTCATTCCCGCGTTCTCCGCATCCTATATAGACAATAATCTCTGCATCCGACCATTTTGCAAGTTGATGCTGAACAACAGTTTTTCCACTGCCAAAAGGACCTGGAATACAAGCAGTGCCTCCTCTCGCAATCGGGAAAAATGTGTCAATCACTCGCTGGCCTGTAATAAGAGGGGTCTCAGGCACTAACTTCTTCTGATATGGTCTTGGAATTCTTACAGGCCAGTATTGCAGCATTGTAATGTTCTTAGGACCTTTGTCAGTTTTAATTACTGCAACTGTATCTTCAACAGCGAACTTACCCTCTGTAACTTTTTCTATTTTACCTTCCCTTTCTGAAGGCACCATGATTTTATGGATAACTGTGTTTGTTTCCTTAACTGTTCCAATTGCATCTCCGTAACGCACAGTGTCCCCTTTTTTTGCAGACGGCACAAAATGCCATTTTTTATTACGGTCAATCCCCGGGGCAGAAACACCTCTGGTAATGTATTCCCCTGTTTTATCCATCAATATATCCAAAGGACGTTGAATACCGTCATATATTGATTCTATTAATCCAGGCCCCAATTCTACGCTTAGAGGTCTGCCTGTTGATATAACGGGTTCATCCGGACCAATTCCTGCTGTTTCTTCAT
>JAHJDO010000008.1 GCA_018812485.1 bacterium
AGATTTGTCAAGTGGGTGAACTGGAATTGGCACATAGGCAACACTTTATAAAAGAAATAAGGGATAGAATGAAAAATAAAAAAGGAGGAGGTGTCAAATGAAAAAGAATATAGACCAAGATATACCATTAGTATATGTATTGAAACTCAAAATCAATCTTAATGATTACAATCCCAAATATCCCAAGAATCCGAAGAATTTCGGTGAAAGAATTAGGAAGAAACGGATGGATTTACATTTAACAATGAAAGATGTTGCTCAAAAATTAGGAGTTTCAGAAACAACAATATATAACTGGGAAATAAAAGGAAGAAAACCTTACAGAAGAACAGAAGAGAAGCTTAGAGCTATTCTTGGGTTAAAGCAGAAAAAAATCTCTGTCTAAAGTTCTGTATTGGATTGCTTCTGATAGGTGCTCTTTGCTTATCTGTTCTAAGCCGGCAAGGTCAGCAATAGTACGTGATACTTTTAATATCTTGTCATATGCTCTGGCGCTAAGATTCAGATGAGACATTGCCATTTTTAGTAGTTCACTCTCTTCTTTGCCTAAAGCACAGAATTTGCGTGTTTGTCTATGACTCATCTGGGCATTGCACATAATATTTTCATTCTTTTTGTCTTCTGAGGAAAACCTTTCTCTTTGAATTGCTCTTGCTTTGTTGACTCTTTCTCTTATTTGAGCGGAACTTTCAGCGGGAGTATTGTCACTCACTTCCTGATAATTGAGAGGAGGAACTTCAATGTGAACGTCTATTCTATCCAACAAAGGGCCTGAAATCTTAGAGCGATATTGATGAATTTGAGCAGGGGTACATCTACATTGAAGATTTAAGGTCGCATAGTTCCCGCACTTACAACCATGCAGAACAGAATACAAACTTTTTACCCCCATTAGTGTATACACTTGAATTATCAATTAACCTTAATGATTTTAACCCATCCTACCCCAAAAATCCACAAACACTGGGAGAGAGAATAAGAAAGACGAGAATGGATAAAGGGTTATATGCCAAAGAACTGGCTAAAAGGCTGGGAGTTACTGATGATACAGTGATAAATTGGGAAAAAGACAGGAATAAACCGCAAGGGAAGAATATGGAGAAAATAAAAGAATTTCTAAAAGAGGAGGATATGAAAAATGAAGTTAATTCCATTATCAGATAGGGAAAGATTAAAAGAAATCTGCCCGTTTTCAGTGAAGACTCTCTATAAATGGAGATCACTTGGATTATATCCTGAGTTAACAGTGAAAGTCGCGGGAAAGGTTTGTCTTTGCGTGGATGCGCTTGAGAAAATGATTGAAGATGGTTTTAAGAAACAGCGGGAGAGAGCTGAAAAGATGGAAGCAATCAGGGAAAAGTTAAAAAATTAGAAAACAAAGATAAAAACAGAAATTATATTTTCTTAAGATTTTCTTTTTTGTGGATAGCCAAACATTTCCGACACATATTAATCTGTTTACCATCCTTTGTTTTCACCGGTATAGTGGGTGATTCACTACAGATTAAACAGCTATTCGTGGATGGTCCTCCCATGGTTTCGGTGACAATTAACTTTGGGTCTTCAAAATGTGATGCTACTTTACGTACTCTATCCACCATAGTCTGGTCAGCATTTTTAACGTGTCCGTGAAAAACCAAATTTCTGTATTTATTTATCTGTAGCAATTCTTCATAAAACGAAGCATCTATTTTTTTATTCTGAAGTAGTGCTTCAATCATTTGACGAAAAGAAAATGACATGCGTTGTACACCCCGACTTGGCACATATAATTTTCTATCCCGCAAATACTCTCGAATTAGACGCTCAAGGTGTAGAAATTTTTCAAAGAACTTAGAGGAAGTAATGATATTGTCGGTTAGATTTAGTTCTTTTTTCTTCTCTTTGAGGATTTTAGTCGCTGTTTTCTCGTATGCAGATGGGTTTACAATAGAAACTACAAATGCCATTCCACCAATAATTGCTATAAGATCAAGCACCGTAGTTATTATCATTAACGAAATCTTGCTAGAAAATTCCCACCGGTTTAAGAAAACAGTAGTTAAACTGAAAATAATTGCTAATCCGGTAATCCATACTAGAAGAGTAAGACGAGTATGATACTCTTGTCCTATAACAGCATTTATTTCTTCGAGAGTATCATCTTTTTCACGTGCATTCTCCATAAAAGTATGAACAAGTGCATATCCTGTGAGCAGAAAAGCAATGAAAGCAGATATACTTTGAGCTGCGGCACTGAATAGCCAGTAAATATGGTCATTATTCATTAGTTTAAACCCATATTAATTATTTTTCGGCTTCTCGTTTTCTATATTCTCTAATTTTATATGGTAAGGTGTATAGATACTCAAGCAAAAAATCAAGAAATCGTATTATATCTTTTGCATCGAGATGGTCAGTTGGAGCTTGCTTGGGCTCAGGATGTACAGATTCATTACCAAGTTCTCTGACGTTATCTGCCCACTCTTTCATTGTTGGAGGAAGAATTCCTTTTATAGACAAGTCCTCGATTTCTTGTTTTAGATTACTACCTTTTGCTTTGTTGTCGCGTAATGCTATCTGCAATGCAGTACGAGCCATTACAACCGCAGCATCCCAGTTCTCATCTACAAGATTTTTCTTAGCTTGGAGCCAGTATCGTCCAATTTGTTCCGGCCAATGTTCTGGGTATTTAGTAAATTTTAGAGGCCATGGCAAAACACGATAATCATAGAGGCTATGATTAGGTCCTGAACCATGTTCTGATGCTGACCAAAGCACCATGACATATCCTTTGCAGTTTCCACATTCTAGTGTATCGAAATTCAGAACTTTGGAACTATTTGGCTTTTGCTTCTCAGCGTGAAAAGCAACTTTGAAATTACCTTCTTCTAGACAGAATGGGCAAGTGATTTTATAAAATTCAAGCTTATCTCCCAATTGTCCAATACCTTCTCCGAGACTCCACCAACTTTCCATCAGAAACTCCTGTTATAATTTATAATTGGTAATTATACTACTTTCAAAACTAAGTATATTTGTCTAACAACATACTAACTGCAATCTCAAAATTATCTCCTCCACTAGCGAATATGTCAAATTTGAAGCATTTCCATTATTGATAGTTTACCTAACCTTCTCAAAAGAGGTAAAATAACGATTGTGAAACAATGTTAAATAATATAAGTGTGGTATATTTCGAAGGGGGAATCTCCACGTTAAAAAAGTAAAACCTTCGCTCAAAAGGCGAGGGTTTTTATGTTTATAGGAGGAAATCATGTCCAAGAAAACTCGGGATGAGAAAAAAGAACTAGCAAAACAAGAAAAGAAAGAGGCCCGCAATAAATTAACAAGCTTTGAAAGGTTTGAACTGAAGCGGGACACTTTTTTTATTCATGGATGGGGTGACGAAGCTAATATCTGCTGGACAGAGCCATATATGGAAGTTGGTGAAAGGAGAGCTACTAATTGGAAATATAATATTAAAGAATGGCTGGATGGAATAGTCATAAACAAAAACAAAATGCATTTTATTAACTTAGTTGAGAACGAAAGCAACATAAGAAGATTTGAAAAACGCGGACATAAAAAAATAGATATTGATGGAGATAAAACCTATTATTACATATGTTTTTATCAGTTCGCAGAGTTATTAAAAAAGAAAATAAAAGAAACATGCGGAGATAAACCTTGTGACTTAGTATGCCACAGCATGGGAGGACTTGATGCAGTTGCAGCAATTGCTCTGGATGAAGAAGATGATGATAAAGATTTTATCAATTCACCTTATCTAAGAGGAGTCAACAGACTAATCATAGTAGCAACACCCCACAGAGGTTCGCCAAAAGCTGATGCAGCTGATAGTTTCATAGCTAAATTGCTTTTTAATAATTCCATATACGTGAGAGCACAAGGCATTAATATGAGTGCTAAACGTGAGTTTATAACTAAAATCAATACCTTAAAAATAAGAAAGAAATTAATAGACCGTATTCATGAACTACACGAGTTTGGCGGGGAAAGAGACATTGTTGTTCCACAAGGATACTGGAAAATAAAAACCGATGATATTTCCACAAATAAAATAGTTGAGTACAAACCAATGACCTCAGTAGCACATTCTCAAAAAGAGGGAATTACACAAGACGAGAGATTAATTTTGGAAGTGATGAAAATATTGGCCAGTTAATACGGCATAAATATACTAAAGAAGTGGCAAAATGATAACCGTGAAGCAAAAATATCTAATCCTGTTTTTAGTAGCAAGTATAATCGTCATAGCAGGCTGTACAATTCCCCCCTCAAATCAACCGGAAGTAAATCCACAACCAGAATCAAACCCTCAAATCATAAAAATAGCTTCATTCAATATACAGATTTTCGGGCAAAATAAGATAAACAATACAGAAGCCATGGAAATAATCTCAAAGATAGTTAAAAGATATGACTTAGTTGCAATACAGGAAGTAAGAAGCACTGAACAAAATGTTATACCCACATTATTAAATTACATTAATGATGCCAATACAAAGTATGACTACATAATAAGTGAAAGGTTAGGCAGAAGTACGAGCAAAGAGCAATATGCATTTGTCTATAACACAAAAACAATAAATCCTATTACAAACAGTAGTTATGTTGTAAAAGACACTGATGATGTTTTTGAAAGAGAGCCCTTTGTTGCTTCTTTCAAATCCGGGAACTTTGATTTTACGATGGTGGATAATCACATCAAGCCCGAAGATGTTGAAGCAGAATTAACACATTTGAAAGTTGTAATAAACAATATCTATGACAGTTCTTCTGAAAAAGATATCATAGTAGTCGGAGATATGAACGCAGACGGCTCTTATTTTAAAGAGGAAAAACTGGCTGTAATTTTACCTGAATGGACACAGATGATTGGAAATAATGTAGATACAACAGTCGGAACTGCTGATAACACCTATGATAGAATGATG
>JAHJDO010000009.1 GCA_018812485.1 bacterium
CCATTTTGCAATTCCAATAAATGGCATCTTTGCAGTCTCTATAAATGGCGCATGAAATTCCATTGGAACATTAAGCAAACCTCCCCCAAGGTAAGGGATTATAGCATCGCTTAATGTAGCTATTCCAATGGAGCCTGTATAGCCAATGAGAATTGCCGCCCAGAGTTTACCCCTTCCGTACAATTTATACATAGCTGTTGTTACAAGCGCGCTAAAGACAACATGAAGGGGATGTAAAGTGTAAAAAAGTACATCGGAAATCCCCCTGGAAGCATGAGAAAAAACTATTACAACCATGATTATAATGCCTGTAACAGCTCCAAGCATAGTAAATGGAACATGCCTTTTTAATTCCTTAGAAATTTGTTTTAACATCACATCTTCCTTTCTTTTAGTTAAATAAAAATTAGTCTTTTATCCTACAATTAGAACATATACCTTCTATCTGCAAAAAATGATTTAATACTTTAAATCCATTGATCCTTTTCTTTTTAAACAAATTCCCTTCAAAAAATTCTCCAACTTTGCCGCATTTTATACATACTATATGATGGTGGTGTTTGTTGTCCTTTGCCTTGCATAATCCATAATAAAGCCTTCTATCCGGCATCTGAATTTTTGTAAGTATCCCACACTTTGAAAATAACTCCAGATTCCTATAGATGCTTGGTAAGCCTAGATGTTTAAACTTCTTTTTCAAGCCTTTCCAAATAACTTCAGGACTTAGATATCGTTCCCTGCTTAAAAAGAAAGCTATAATAGCTATACGCCGAGGAGTAAGCTTAAAATTCTTTTCCTGCAATTTGTCTAGATATATTTTCACAGCTTTCCAAAAACAAATAGAAACAATTTCTGTTTGGGATATTACAAGAACTGCTATTTTCCTGTCAAGTTTTTTTCTGATTCTGTCAAGCCAAAAAATTTTCACTTGACAGGCAAAAACGGATATGTTAGATTTGCTTAACAAATAAAGACGCCTCTAAAGATTTAAGGTTTTGATATGAAAAAAGATAAAAAATGCAGTCCGGATATGGAGGATTATCTGGAGGCTATACTTGTTCTTAAAGAAAGACATAAGGTTGCGAGAGTTAGAGACATAAGCCGCCTGATGAATGTAAAACCACCCAGTGTAGCCTCAGCTCTACACACTCTTTCCAGAGATAATTTTGTGATTCATGAGGCATATGGCTATGTCGACCTTACTCCAGAAGGAGAAGAATTAGCTAAAAGAATACAAAAGCGCCATGAAATGCTGAGCAAATTCCTGAGAGAAATTCTGTGTATTAATCCAAAAATAGCGGCAGAAGATGCCTGCAGAATGGAGCATGCGATCAGTCAGGAAACATCAAAAAAGTTGACAAAGTTCCTGGAGTTTGTACAAACCTGCCCGGAGCATGACAGGCCTGATTGGCTGAAGAGTTTTGATCATTATTTTAAGACTGGCAAGCGGCTAACGTGTAAGATAAGAGAGCTTAAACAGAAAGATGATACTTAGTAATTTATGAAAGGGGAAAAATATGGTTGATATGGTATTAAGCGAACTAAAACCAGGTCAAGGAGGCAAGATTACGAAGATCTCGGGCAAAGGTTCTGTTCGCAGGCGAATTTTGGATATGGGAGTTGTTAAGGGAGCGGACATAGAGATGGAGCGGGTTGCTCCATTAGGGGATCCGATTGAAGTAAAGATAAAAGGGTATCATCTCTCCCTGCGTAAAGAAGAAGCTTCGGATATACATGTGGAAATAAAAAAATGAAGGGGCAGTATTTACCTTTGAATATGGTCTCACCTGGCAGAAAAGTGAAACTAGTTGCAGTAAGAGGTGGTCAGGGTATAAGAAGAAGGCTTAATGATATGGGGTTAAGTATAGGGGTGGAATTTAGAATTATACACTCCCACTTTTTCGGGCCATGTATTATTGCTGTAGATGATACAAGATTGATTCTTGGCCGTGGAATGTCTCATAAGATATTGGTAGAAGATACATCTTAAATTTTTTTATGTATAAAGTTAGATAGATACAACATAGTTATATATATAAAACAAAGAGGAGGAATAAAGAATGCAAAAGAAGCTAACTATTGCTTTAGCAGGTAATCCCAATTCAGGGAAAACAACCTTGTTTAATAATCTAACGGGAGCGCGCCAGCATGTAGGCAATTATCCAGGAGTAACTGTTGAGAAAAAGGAAGGGACTTTAAAGTATAAGGATTACTCAATAAACATAGTTGATTTGCCGGGAACGTACAGTTTAACAGCTTATTCAATGGACGAGATTGTCACACGTAATTTTGTGATAGAAGAAAAACCGGATGTAGTAATTGATGTTATTGATACTTCCAATCTTGAGAGAAATCTGTATTTAGCCACACAGTTTATGGAGTTGGGCGTTCCTTTAATCCTTGCTTTAAACATGTCTGATGTAGCAAAAAAGCAAGGAACAAAGATAGATAAAAACAGGTTAGCTGAACTTTTAGGCGTTCCTATTGTTTCTACTGTAGCTACTAAAAAAATTGGCATGAAAGAATTACTTGATGAGATAGTGAGTCTTGTTGAAGCCGGAACTGAACCAGAAAAAACAATTGTACATTATGGGAAGGAGATTCGTGAAGAGCTAAAAAAACTTGAGGAAATTCTCAAAAAAGATAAACCTCTTGGAGAAAAATATCCTTTAAGATGGCTGGCAGTAAAGCTCTTAGAAACAGACGAGGAGATTATAAAAAAAATAGAGGAAAGTTCCTTTTCGGAGGAGATTCTAAGCGCGGTAGAAAAGAGTACTGCTCATTTAAAAAGCATCTTTAATGATGAGCCTGATGCAATAATTGCAGACAGGCGTTATGGATTTATTAGCGGTGCATGTTCTGAGGCAGTTTCAAGAAACTATGAAACACGTCATACCTCCTCTGACAGGATAGATAAGGTGCTTGTTAATCGTGTCTTAGGCTTGCCTATTTTCCTTGGGTTAATGTGGTTAGTATTTAGATTTACTTTTAAAGCAAGCGGGCCTTTAATGGGCTGGATTGAGTCAGCGCAGGAATGGTTGGGGAATATATTTGGTGGGCTTTTACCTAGCAGCAGCGCAATTAAATCATTAGTGGTTGATGGAATAATCGGCGGAGTGGGAAGCGTACTTATATTTGTGCCGATTATATTTCTATTATTTCTGGCAATGGCTGTTTTAGAGGACTCAGGATATATGGCAAGAGCAGCTTTTATTATGGACAGGCTTATGCATAAGATTGGTTTGCATGGTCGCTCTTTTATTCCAATGCTCTTGGGTTTTGGCTGTAATCTGCCTGCAATTATGGCAACAAGAACTATAGAGGATAGGAAAGACAGACTGGTAACTATTCTGGTTAATCCTTTTATAAGCTGTGGCGCAAGACTACCTGTATATACATTGTTTATCGGAGCATTCTTTGCTGAAAGGATAGCAGGGAATGTATTATTCTCTCTCTATATTCTTGGGATGATCGTAGCTATTGTAATGGCTAAGATATTTCGCAGATTTCTGTTCAAGGGGCCAGCATCTCCATTTGTTATGGAACTTCCGCCTTATCGTATACCAACTGTAAATGGGCTTTTTATCCATATGTGGGAAAGAGGAGTGGTCTATTTAAAGAAAGCAGGAACAGTTATTTTTGTCGGGTGTGTCCTGATCTGGTTTTTGAGTAATTTCCCATGGCAGCCGCGATATTCAAAAGACTATAATGCTCTAATTGAACAGGCTCAAGAGAATGAAGGATTAGTTTCCAAACTGGAAAACGAAAAGGCATTTGAGAAAATGGAGAAGAGTTATGCGGGAAGGCTTGGCAGGATGATCTCCCCTGTGTTCAAGCCTTTGGGATTCGACGATTGGAAGACGTCTGTAGGATTAATTGGGGGGTTTATTGCAAAGGAAGTTGTTGTTGGAACATTAGGAACGCTTCATTCAGTTGGTGAAGCGGATGAAGAATCCAAAACTCTGCGTCAGGCACTTCAGAATCAGAAGCGTTCCGATGGAAGCAGAATGTATAATCCTTTAGTTGCCTACAGCCTTATGGTTTTTGTGCTTCTATATATGCCGTGCGTGGCTGTGATTGCAGTAATAAAGAGAGAAACAAATTCGTGGAGATGGCCGATATTTACAGCAGTTTATACCACTGCTGTTGCATGGATAGTTGCCTTCCTTATTTATCAGGGCGGAATGCTGCTAGGGTTTGGAGGGTAGCGTGAAACTCACGGGTAAAAGGAAAGGCATTAATCCAAAGATATTAGAAGAGATAGCAGAATATATCAATCAAATAAACTATGGAGAGGTGGTAATAGTAATTCATGATTCAAAAATCGTTCAAATAGAAAGAAAAGAGAAAAAGCGCTTTTAATTTAAGCCAGCTACTGTATAAACAGAGCTAAAAATTTAAATTGGCTCTACTATGCCGACTGAACAAGCAGAGGTCATAGAGCAAGAAGTAAGGAGAAGGAAATGAAATTTGACCTCAGGATTGGATTAGTCGGTGTTTTAATTATTGTTTTTCTCAGCAGTGCTTGTATAGGAGGCGCTGAAACTGCTCAAAAAGGAGTTACAGAAGAACAGGGAGGAACGGCAGCAAAGATAATAGACTTATTACAAAGGAAAGGAATTATTACAGTTTCAGAAGCAGAAGAGTTGAAGAAAGAGCTCATAACGGAGAAGCAGAAGGAAAAAGCCGGCTTTAAGGTTCCGCAGATTGGTTCAGATAAGATGAAGATCGGGGGAATGATTAAATTTAGAAATTCTCATTACCGGGGACATAAAGAGGATAGATCGACAACATCAAGCGGGAAGAAAGACTATGATACTTTTAAGGTTCCGGACGATTCCCTTGATATTGAGGGAGAAATTACAGACGACTGGAACTACGGTATCAGCCTTACGATGAACGAACAGGATAATGGGAGCAATCTAAGGGATATATGGATGCAATGGACAGGTTTACCGTATGCTGCAATAACAGCCGGTCAGTTCAATGTTCCATTCAGGGAAGGGGTGGATACAATAGAAGAAGTAGAAGTAGTTGATTCCATAACACCTGAAAGAGATATTGGTGTGGCAATTAGCGGAGATATCCTGGATGAGAAAATTACTTATGCTTTAGGTGTATTTAATGGGAACGGCATCAATACCTCGGATGATAATGACCAGAAGGACATTATAGGAAGAGTAGTTGTCTCTCCCTTTAAAGGCAGTAATGGGGTATTGGAGGGATTGAGCATGGGTGTATCAGTTCAGGGAGGACGTCAGCCTAATGAAACTTCTGAAGGAATTACTTATGGCGGAGACAGAACAAGAATCGGCGGCTTGCTCAAATATGAAGGGAATATAGCCAATAGAGGATTTAAACTTCAGGGTGAATATATTCAGCAGAAAAGAGATAGGGATGACCAGAAAGCTGATATCAGTTCTAATGGATGGTACGCGCAAGCAACATATGAACTCAGTCCAAAGTGGTGGTCTGTTTACCAGTATGGAGTGTACAATCCAAACGGAAAGTCTTCAAATGATATAAGAAGAACAAGTACAGTGGGCATCAAGTACACTTTCAATGAGTATACGAGTATACAGATGGACTATAGAACGTTAGAATATCCTAATTCTAAGAATGGCCAAGAACTTCTAACTGAACTTACATTGGAATTTTAATGCTATAGCCATTCTAGGTACGTGTGCACATATTGCCACAGTGCAGGAGAACAAAAGCATTCTGCGCTGTGGCATTAAATTGGGTTTTTTCTGTTTCTTGCTATGTGGCTACTTTGTTGTGTAAGTGACATTATATTTCCACTCTTGTTTGTGAAAGACAGAAAAGTCTAACCCCAGTAAAGACACCCTGTTCCTACACATTTCCGCCAGAAAACCAGAAAACTCTTGACAAGATATTTTTAAAGGTATATATTGATAATGAAAATCGTTTTCAATAAGGAGTGACATTTTATGCCGATGTCTCGTGGCTTTGGCCCAATGTGGTGGCATGGGAGATTTAGAGGGTGTGGTTATAGGGTAACTGTACCAAGAGAAGCTATACTTGATATGCTTTCTAAATCTGATAAGCATTTAAGCGCAGAAGATATATATATGAAAGTTCATACTCGTTATCCTGCTATAGGATTGACAACAATTTACAGAACTTTGGATATTTTAGCTAATATGGGTTTAATATTTAAATTTGATTTTGGAGATGGCAGGGCAAGATATGAACTAGTAGAAGGGCCTAAAGGGAAAATGCACCATCATCATTTGATATGTACAAGTTGCAATAGAATTATTGATTATACAGACTTCATAGATGATGAAGTAGAACTTCTTAAGCGAACCGAAAAAGGGCTTTTGAAAAAATATAATTTTAAAATAACAAATCATCTTATTCAGTTTTATGGGTTATGTGAAAAATGTCAAAAGAAGGGAGGTGATTAAAATGCCAGGTGGAGACGGAACAGGTCCAGGAGGAATGGGTCCAATGACAGGCAGAGCAGCAGGTTACTGCGCTGGTTACTCAGTGCCAGGTTATATGAATCCAATCGCAGGAAGAGGCCGCTTCGGTTATGGCCTTGGCTTGGGTGGAGGTCGTGGTTTCGGTAGAGGTCGCGGCTTGGGACGAGGTTTTGGCTGGCGGGGAGCCGCCTATGGTGCTCCTTACGTTGCTCCCAATTATCCAGCTGCTTATGGTGGAGGCTATCCATATGCTCAGGAGATTACTCCTCAACAGGAAACAGATATGTTGAAAGAGCAGTCTAAAGCCATAGGAGAAGAACTGGAGGCCATTAATAAGCGGATCAGCGAGTTGGAATCAGCAGCTAAAGAGAAGAAGTAACAACATAAAAGAAGTAAGTGGGGGTAGATAATGTCTATCCCTGCTTTCTTCAAATTAGAGGTAAACAAAAAAAGGTATGTTATGCCTACTTAGGGAACTAGACAGATTTGGCGAAAAATGGGGCATAAGCGTAAGTCTATAAGTAAGAG
>JAHJDO010000010.1 GCA_018812485.1 bacterium
AAAACATAGATCAAAGCAGAATCCTGTGCCGCTCTTTTTTGAGCATATACTTTATACCAGATAAATCCCAACAGAAAAAAGATTACGGTCAGAAAAATAATAAATGTTCCCATCTCAATTAACAGGAACCCTCCTCCTAATATCCCTAAAATTTGCAGATAGGGGTAGAAAGGAGCATGAAATCTTGGCCTGTAGCTTAAGATTTTACTTTCTCTAAATAAAATTACCGTTAGATTAGCCAAGACATAAAGCAAAATCAATATGCTTGAGGCAACTTTAACCAACAATTCTAACTTGAAAAACAAAATAGCAAAAATCATAAAAGCGCCGGTAAAAAAAATGGCGACATGAGGAGTTTTGAATTTGGGGCTTATTTTTTGAAAAACATCGGGTAAAAGTTTATCCCTGCTCATACTCAAAGGATATCTTGAGGCAGTCATAATTCCAGCGTTAGCAGTAGAAATAAAGGCCAAAAATGCGCCTATACTTATTATAATTCTCCAAACATCGCCTCCAAAAATTCCTGCCCCATCCGAGATTGGAGTAAGGGTTCCTTTTAGACTTTCGGGATTTAAAACCCCTACAGTTACAAAGATAACCAAAGCATAAAAGATAGAGGTTACGACAAGAGAAAGGATCATGCCTAAGGGTAAGTTTTTGCCTGGATTTTTTGTCTCTTCAGCCAAAGCAGCCACTTTAGTTAAGCCGCCGTAAGAGATAAAAACAAAACTAGCTGTGGCAAACACAGAGCCCAATCCTTTAGAAAAAAATGGCGAGAAATTCACAGAGCTAACGGTTTTCATCCCCCAGAGGACATAACCAAGAAGTACACCTAAAAGCCCTAAAACCAAGAATACCTGAAATCTCCCTGCTTCTTTTACCCCTATTAGATTTAAAATAACAAAAAATACACACAGCCAAAAGGCAATAACATTTAAGGATAAGGGGGTTATTATACTTAGATAAGCTCCCATACCTATTAAAGCGAATGCCCCCTTCAAGCTTAAAGAGAACCAGGTGCTAAAACCGGCCAAAGTCCCCAAAAGAGGGCCAAATCCTCTCATAATATAAAAATAGTCTCCTCCGGCCTTAGGCATGGCTGTAGTTAATTCTGCCATACTTAAAAGTGTAGGAAGGCAAAAAATACCAGCTATCATATAAGACAAAATAACTGCCGGGCCTGCTTTGGCAAAAGCTAATCCTGGTAGGATAAAAAGGCCTGAACTAATCATTGCTCCTGTAGCTACACAAAAGATATCTAAAAGAGTGAGTTCTTTTTTTAGATTGCTCTGCATTTAATACCTCCTTCTTTTATAGCTATCTTCTAACAAGCCCATTAAATTCAAACAGAACTAATTTTCTCCAAATCCTTGTTTAATGTAAAAATTTCAATGCGTTCGCCAGTTGTCGGATCAAAACTTGAATGAATATCAACCACCTCAGCATCAATTAAATTTTTAATCATCGTTTCTAAAAGGGGCCTTGCTCTTTCGATAAGTTTTACCTTTAGCTCTTTTATCAATCTCATGCCTTCCTGATTTTTAACCAAAAATCTTTCTGCGGGAGACATGACTCCTTTGAATCTTACGATTATCGCATCACCTGCTACTTGAACAGTCACTGTTTCAGCCTCCTCGTCCAGCTGCTCTTTTAAAAATTTGGTCATCGCCTCACTAACTGCAGATTCAATCTCTTGTTTCGTTTTGCCATTCATCTTTAGACTACCTCCTTCTGATTTGGCATTTCTATCCTTCTTTATCCGTAATCATTTTAAGGGCCTGAAGATATTTCTCTGTTGTTTTATTGACTATCTCATCAGGCAACTCCGGTCCAGGTGATTCTTTATTCCAATCCAGCGTTTCTAGATAGTTACGGACAAATTGTTTGTCAAAACTTGGCTGACTTTTCCCAGAGACATAGCTATCTTTTGGCCAAAAGCGAGACGAATCAGGTGTAAGCACTTCATCTATAAGAATAATTTCATCTTCGATTGTGCCAAATTCAAACTTTGTATCGGCAATAATTATGCCTTTTGATTCAGCATAACTACTGGCTTTTTTGTAAAGACTCAAACTTATCTCTTTTAGCCTTGTGGTTATCTCTTTTCCAATCTTCTTTTCAATATATTCCTGCGTTACATTAATGTCGTGCCCGACTTCTTCTTTTGTTGCTGGGGTAAAAATGGGCTCCGGTAACTTATCTGACTCCTTAAGCCCTTTGGGGAGCTTTATCCCGCAGATAGACTGCGTCTCTTTGTATTCTTTCCAACCAGAGCCGGAAAGATAACCTCTCACCACGCATTCAACAGGCATAGGATTTGCTTTCTTAACCAACATAGAACGGCTGCATAATGTTTCTTTATGCTTTTGCAGCTCTTCTGGAAACTCATCTGCATTAGCAGTGATAAAATGATTGAAAATTATATCCCCGGTAAACTCAAACCAAAACACTGAAAGCTTAGTTAAAACTTCCCCTTTATGAGGAATTTCCGTAGGCAATACTACATCAAAGCAGGATATTCTGTCAGTTGCCACCATCAGAAACTTATCTTTAAGGTTGTAAATCTCTCTTACTTTTCCTCTCTTAAAAAACTCAATATCTCCAAGTCTTGAAAATCGTAGTGTCTTATTTGACATAATCAACTTCCTCCTTTATCTTAAGATTTTTTCAGGCTATCAGGTGAAATATAATCGCCGAATTGTTTTTTAGCTTTGAGCAGACGTTGGCGCTGCTCTTTAAGAATATCAAAAAGTATCTCCGGTGCGCCAGCAACGTTTTCCTTATGAAACTTCTCTACCCGATCAAGTTTCGCTAAATTTTCTGGAACGCGAATCGTAAATTGGTCTATATAGTCTTGTTTTTTATAATCTTTCCCTAGGACTTCTTTAAAGAGAATCTT